>NZ_JBKKKY020000030.1:0-33116 GCF_046613545.2 Aphanothece microscopica RSMan92
CCGGCCATGTGGGCCGCGTCACCCGGTATTTGCCCAGAAGCTGGCGGTAGAGGGCCTGCTGATTTTCCTGGCTGCGGGCGGCCCGCCACTCCCGTTCCACCTGCTGCCGGATCTGATCCAGCGGCGGCAGCGCGCCGGGCTCCAGGCTGTCCACCATCACGAGATGCTGGCCATAGCCCGACGGAATGGGCCCCACCCAGCGGCCCTGGGCCTGCTTCACCAGGGCGTCGGCGAAGTCGGTGCCGAACAGGCCGGCCACCTCGCCCTTCGGCATGGCCGTCACCTGCGTGGGCTGGAGCACCAGGGGATCGCCGAGGGAGGCCACATCCGCCGGGGGCTCCGGCCCATTCAGGCGCTCCAGGAGCCGCTGGGCGTCGGCCGCAAGGGCCTCGCCACGCCCCTGGGGATCCAGGAAGATCTGACGGAAGCCGATCTGCGGCTCGGTGCTGAACCGCTCCGGATGGGCCTTCAGGAACGCCTGCAGCTCCTGGTCGCTCGGCTGGCCCTGGGACTCCTGGTCGTCGGCGAAGAACTCCATCTTCTGCCGCAGCCGGCGGCGGATGATCGTGTCGTCGCGGTCGAGGCCGAGGGCCTGCGCTTCCCGCACCAGCAACTCGGTGCGGATGTGATCGTCGATCAGCGCCTCCAGCTCGCTGCGGCTGGGGGGACGCTGCCAGGTGCGGGTGAAGGCGGCGGCAAGGGCCCCGGCCCGGGCTTCGCTCACCACGATCTCGCCCCCCGGGGCCGCGCCCGGCGGACGCAGCAGGCCATGGAGCAGGAAGATCGCGCCGCCGAGCGCCACGAACCGCACGATCGGCTCCCGCGCGACCCGCTGCAGCCGACCCTGGGGCTGGCTCTCGTCGCCGCTGGTGCTGGTCATCAGCTGGGGGAATACCAGATCGGTGAGGTCCAGGCGCGCTCCTGATGCTTCATCGGCACCTCCGGCGCCATGCTGATCCCGAAGCGCATGGCGTCGTAGGCGGTCCAGCGGGGGGTGGGGATCTCGATCACCCGGGCGTAGTACACGGCCCGCTGGGAGGCATCGAACTGCGGATCGCGCCAGAAGGCCGCCAGCTCCGGAGCGCCGATCGTGTTGGTCCAGCTGGCGGTGGCCACATCCACCGTGTCGCCCACCGGCGGCAGCGTGCCGTTGGCATCTGGCTTGCGGTCGCCGGCCCACACCACCTCATGGATGCGCTCGTGGCTGCGGCCGGAGCGGTCGCTCCAGATCTTGATCACCTGGATGCGATCCAGGTTGGCGCCCTCGGGATCCTTCAGGGCGGCCACCAGGAAGGTGGGGGCGCTGTCGCCATGGCTGCCGGCCTTGGCGGCCTGGGCCAGATCACCACCCATCGGCACCCCCTTGCGGTAGCCGGCATCGGCCAGGCTGCCGCGGCGCAGATCCTCCGGCTTGAAGCCCCAGCCGCCGAAGAAGCGCACGGTCATGCGGGTGCCGGAGGTGGCGTAGGTTTCGCGCCGTTTCATCGCGTCCCAGAGGGCCTCGCGGCTGTTGGCGGTGGCCCACACCGCCGCATAGCCGGCCGCTTCGTACTGCCAGGTGTAGCGGGTCTTGCCGAACCCCTGCTTCGACAGATGTTTCCAGCGATCGGCGCGGGGTTCCTGGTTCACGTGCTTGCCGAAGAAGTTCTCCTCCTCAATCGCTGTGAGCGAGTTGTGCACATCGGTGCCGCCGATGAAGCCGAACCGGAACGGATTCACCCCCAGCTTCTGCTCCTGGAGCAGCCCCTGGGCCAGGCCACCGCGCAGGTACATGAAGGGCCGCATCTCGGGGGATTCCGGCTTGTCTTCCAGGGTGAGATTGCCGTACTCCCAGCCGCTGATGCCGAAGTTGGCGAATTCATCGTTGGGCGAGAGGCTGGGATGGGTTTCGCTCGATCCCTTGGTCTGCATCATCTCCTGCAGGGGTTCCCAGCGGGAGCGGCGCTCGGCGTAGCTGCGGCTGAGGGGCGCTCCGCCGAAATCCACCAGCTCGAACATGCGGCCGTTGGAGAGGTTGGCGTTGTGGGGAATGGCCAGCAGCCTGCCGCCGGTCTTCGCTTCGTAGCGGGCCATCCAGTCCCAGAGCTTCTCTGGGTCTTCGCTCTGCCAGGCCGAGAAGGGCAGGATCTGATCGGCGCGGGCCTTGCCGTCGCGGAAGAGCACGTTGCGGTGCAGGTTGTTGCCGCCGGGCACCGAGGTCCACTCGTAGCCGATCATCGCCGTGAACCGGCCCGGATCGTTGTAGCGCTCGGCCGTGGCGGTGTAGGACTGCCAGACCGAGCGCATGATCGGCACCACCACCGCCGGATCCTTCACCGGCGCTGGCAGGGTGCCCTGGGCCTGGGCCGACACCAGCTCGTTCATGGCGTCCTGCTGCTTCTTGCCGCCGGCCTTGAGGGCCTCGCCCCAGCGCCTGAGGGTGGCATCGGCGCTGAGGGCCGGGTTGCCCGCCGCCACCTGCTCGATCACCCCCAGCCCTTCGGCATGGTCGGAGATCACCAGGAAATCCAGGGGGCGTGAGAGTTTCACCGGCTGCCCGGTGGAGGACACCACCTCCTCACCGCGGGCGAAGCGGTAGGCCTGTTCCGGGCTGAGCCGGTTGCCACCCATGAAGGCGTCGCCGGAATTGGCGGTGTGGTGGTGGGTGTCGCCGAAGAACACCCGGGTGGGATAGGTGCGGCCGGCATAGGGCGAATACGGCTTGGCCCTGGCACCCTGACCCGCCGCTGTGCCGGCGCCGGGGGCGCCATCCAGCGTGTCGGTGTGATCCACCAGGCCCCGCACCGGGATCGCCTCCTCGGCCTGGGGGCCGCTGACGGCCAGGGCCGCGGCCCCCGCCAGGGTGGCGCCCAGGGCCAGGGTGATCCAGGGAAGGGGACGACGCAGCATCGGCAGAACCCAGATGGAAGGGCGGGGATTGAGGGGTTGGCCTGCCGGAACCCCAGCCAGCAGACCCGCACGTGGCCGTTCAGCCCGGCACAGGGGCCAGCCAGATCGGTGAACTCCAGGCGCGCTCCTGCACGGTGGCGGCCACCCCTTCGAGCAGGGGCAGCCCGGCGCGCACCGCGTCGTAGGTGCTCCAGCGGGGGGTGGGAATCTCCAGCACCCGCACGTAATAGAGGGCCCGCACCGAAGGGTCGAAGTGCGGATCGCGCCAGGTGGCTGCCAGCACCGGGGCTCCGAGGTTGTTGGTGTAGGTGGCCCGCTTCAGGTCCACCGTGCTGCCGATCGCCGGCACGCGACCGTTGGCATCGGGGCTGCGCTGGCCGGCCCAGGCCACGTCGTGGATGGTCTCGTGGGTGTTGCCCTGCGCATCCACCCAGCCCTTGATGATCTGGATCCGGTCGAGGTGGGCGCCATCGGGATCCTTCAGCGCCCACACCAGGAACGTGGGCGAGCCCGCTGCCCGGCCCTTGGCGGGCGGCAGGTCCGCCCCCATCGGCACCCCCTGGCGGTACGCCAGCGCGATCATGTCGGCGCGTGTGGCCAGATCGCGCGGATAGTTCCAGCCGGCGAAGAAGCGCACCTTGAGGCGGGTGCCGCTGGTGGCGAAGGTCTCCCGCCGCTTCATCGCGTCCCAGATGTCGGCGCGGGTGTTGGCGGCGGCCCACACCCCCGTGAGGGCACCGGGATTGAGATCGCGGCCCTTGATCCAGCCGCCCACTTCGCCATCGCGGCGCCGGGCCACGCTGCCGTCGGCGGCCCCATGGCTGCCGGCCATGAAGTTGTCCTCGGCGGTGTTGCCAGGGGTGCCGTTGTGGTTGTCGGTGCCTCCCACAAAGCCGTACTTGAAGGGATTCACGCCCAGGCTCTGCTCATGGGCCAGGCCCTGGATCACGCCATCCCGCACGAAATCACCCTTGCTGAAGGTGCGTCCGCTGTAGTCCTGAATCGAGTCGGCATTCTCGAAGCCGGCGAATTCATCCGCACCCCAGAAGGCGCGGTGCACCTCCGAGTTGCCCTTGATCTGCATCATTTCGATCAGGGGCTCGAAATGGCTGCGGATGTCGGCGTAGGCACTGTCGATGGGGGCTCCATCGGGCCTGGTGGCCGCGAACATCATCCCCTTGCTGGCATTGGCGTTGTGGGGAATGGCGAGCACCTGCATTCCCTGGCGCTCCAGCCCCTGGAACCAGGCCCACAGCCCGGTCTCCCGGTTGATGTCGATGTAGCTCATCACTTTTTCGGGCACGTTCATGTCCCGGAAAAAGACATTGCGGTGCAGGTTGCCTCCCTGAGGCGCCGCGCTCCATTCGTAGGCCGGGATGGTGGTGAAGCGCCCTGGCTCGTTGTGGCGCTGGGTGGCGGCGAGAATCTCCTGCCAGCCGCTGCGTTCGGTGGCCTCACCCGCGTAGAAGGGCGGGTGGCTGGGGGTGGAGCCGCGGTTGCTCTTCACCACCATGGTCAGGAACCAGTTCTCGCGATCCTCGTAGGTCTGCAGGCCGCGCAGCTGCTGGATCAGCGGCTGGTCGTGGCCCGGCGCGCCCGGCACCAGCGTGCTGTACATCTCGCCGATGAATTCGGCGTGGTCGGTCACGGCAGCCCAGTCGAGCGGGCGCCGGAGGCGAAACTGCTGGCCGTTCACCTCCACCGTTTCCCCCTTGGCGAAGCGGTAGGCCCCATCCGGAGTGAGCCGCGCGCCGCCGATGTAGGCGTCGAGGGAATAGGCGGTGTGGAGATGGCTCTCGCCGAAGTAGGCGTTCTTCGGCAGATCGGCCGTGGCCTTGCCTGCGGCGACTGGAGCCGGGGCCTTCGCCGCGGCGGGGCGGTGCTGGAACGGAACCAGACCCAGCATCAGCAGCCCAAGGGCCAGGGTCGCCTGTTTCCGCATGCCCCGTGCTTGCCGCATCCCGTTTCAGTGTGTGATGCGCACCGGCCGAAGGGCGGCGCCCGTG
Organism: Aphanothece microscopica RSMan92; assembly: GCF_046613545.2. Classification (NCBI taxonomy): domain Bacteria; kingdom Bacillati; phylum Cyanobacteriota; class Cyanophyceae; order Chroococcales; family Aphanothecaceae; genus Aphanothece; species Aphanothece microscopica. Next base: position 4,896 of record NZ_JBKKKY020000030.1, read on the forward strand.
CCATTTCGTTGGACTTGCACAGGCTGGCCTGGCTGCCGCGTGGGCGCGGATTCCAGTTGGGTGCCCCATAGGATCGGCCGAGCATTGCCCAGCCCTTGGCCGAGACCTGCCCCGTGGATCCTTCTCTGGCGGCTTCCCCAGGGCGGTCCCCCGTGGTGGTGGCTATCCCAGCGCGACTGGCCTCCTCCCGCCTGCCTGGCAAGGTGCTGGCCGACATCGCGGGCCGGCCGATGCTCCAGCACGTGGTGGAGCGCTGCCGCCTGGCACGGGGGGTGGATGCTCTGGTGGTGTGCACCGACAGTCCCGAGGTGCAGGCGGCGGCCACCGCCTGGGGGGTTCAGGCCCTGCTCACACCCTCCAGTTGCAGCAGCGGCAGCGAGCGCCTGGCTGCGGTGATCCCCACCTTGCTGGCCGCCGGTGGCGGAGCCGCCGAGCACACGCTGGTGATCAATGCCCAGGGTGATCAGCCGCTGCTCGATCCGGCGATCATCGAGGCGATGGTGGAGCGCTTCGCCGCCCTGGGGCGACCGGCGGTGCTCACGCCGGTGCATCCCCTTCCGGCCGCGAAACTCCACGATCCCAACGTGGTGAAGGTCTTGCGTGCCGCGGATGGTCGGGCGATCACCTTTTCCCGCAGCGCCCTGCCCCACGTGCGCGATCTGCCGCCTGAGCACTGGGCGGAGCGCACCACCTACTGGGGCCACGTGGGCCTCTACGGCTACCGGGGCGATGTGCTGGCGGGCTGGAACGCTCTGCCCCCGTCCTCCCTGGAGGAGCTGGAGAAGCTGGAGCAGCTGCGGCTGATCGAGGCGGGTGTACCGATCGCCACCTTCGAGGTGGAGCAGGACTGTCTCTCAGTGGACACCCCGGAACAGCTGGAGCAGGCCCGCCGCCTGGTGGCAGAGGCCGCCTGAGCTCAGCCGTTGCCCTCGCGCCAGCCGCTGCTGTGCAGCACTCCCAGGGCTCCCCGGCTCTGCAGCAGGGCCTCGGCCAGTTCCCGCACGGCGCCGTGGCCGCCGGGGCTGCGCAGCACCCAGTCGGCCCGGCGGCGCAGGGCCCTGTCAGCGTCCGCCGGGGCCACCAGCAGGGCCGTGGCCGGCCGCACCGCCAGGTCGTTGAGGTCGTCGCCGATGAAGGCGGTGGTGGCGGGCGTGGCGCCGAGCTCGGCCTGCAGCTCCTGCAGCCCCGCCAGCTTGTCGCCCACGCCCACCCGGCAGTGCCGGATCTGGAGGTGGCGGGCCCGCTGCTCGATCGCGCCGCTGCGGCCGCCGCTGAGCAGGGCCACCTCGAGGCCGGCGCGCTGCAGCATGCGGATTGCCAGGCCGTCGCGCACGTTGAAGCGCTTCACCACCTGGCCAGCAGCGTCGTAGTGGAGACCGCCGTCGGTGAGCACCCCATCCACATCGCACACCAGCAGCTGCACCGCCGCCAGCCGGCGGCCGGCCGCCAGGCGCTGCAGGCGGGAGCGCAGCGCGGGAAAAGGGGCAGGCATGGGGCTGGCTCCTTCCCGGATCAGAGGGTGCTGACGGCAAGGCCGTCCTGCACCACGGCCCGAAGCGCCATCAGCTGGCGCAGCAGCGCCTCCAGCCGGTGCAGCGGCACCATGTTGGGCCCGTCGCTGAGGGCCTGACTGGGATCGGGGTGTGTCTCCATGAACAGGCCGTCGGCTCCCACCGCCACAGCGGCCCGGGCGAGCGGCGCCACGAACTCCCGCTGGCCGCCCGAGCTGGTGCCCTGCCCGCCTGGCTGCTGCACCGCATGGGTGGCATCGAAGATCACCGGACAGCCGAGCGCCTGCATCTGGGGCAGGCCGCGGAAATCCACCACCAGGGTGTTGTAGCCGAAACTGGAGCCCCGCTCGGTGAGCCACAGCCGGCCGCTCTCCGGCTCCAGGCCGCTTTCGCGCAGCTTGTTCACCACCTGGGCCATGTCCCAGGGGGCCAGGAACTGGCCCTTCTTCACGTTCACCACCTTGTCGGTGCCGGCCACGGCCCGGGCGGCGGCCTCCAGCAGGTCGGTCTGGCGGCAGAGGAAGGCCGGGATCTGCAGCACGTCCACCGCCTCGGCGGCCATGGCCGCCTGCTGGCTCTCATGGATGTCGGTGAGCACGGGGATGCCTAGCTGCTCGCGCACCTCCTGCAGGATGCGCAGACCCTCCTCGGGGCCGGGCCCGCGGAACGACGTCCCGGAGCTGCGGTTGGCCTTGTCGAAGCTGGCCTTGAACACGTAGGTGATGCCCAGCTCCTGGCAGAGCCCGCTCACCCGTTCCGCCACCTGCAGCACCAGATCGCGGCTCTCGATCACGCAGGGTCCGGCGATCAGGCGGAAGGTCATCGGCTTGGTGGCGGGGGACAGAGAAAGGACAGGAGAGGGCGATCGCCCATGGGCCCGTACAAGGCCAGGGGATCGCTCAGCTGGGGGTCAACGAGGGGCTGAAGCCAGCCTTCACCAGATCATGGAGGCGCAGCAGGCCCTGGAGCAGATCGGGGGCATCGGGTGCCACCACCGGCAGCACCGAGATGGCCTTGCGGGGGTTGCGCTCCATCAGTTCCAGGGCGACGGCGGCCAGCACGTCGGGTGTGACCGTGATCGGATCGGTGGTGGCCATCTCCGCCGCCGTGATCCTGTCCCAGTCGTCCGGCCCGTGGCGCTGCAGGGTGCGGCGCAGATCGCCGTCGGTGATCAGCCCCGCCAGACGGGAGGGATCGCTGCCGTGCACCCAGCTGGCTCCGAGGCTGCCGCGGCTCGGGCTCCCCTGGGTCAGGTGGGCGATCACCATCGGCAGCCGTGCCCCGGGGTGGAGGGGCTGCAGTTCGGTGGCCGGCACCATCAGGTCGGCCACGGTGAGGGTGAGGCGCCGGCCCAGGGAGCCGGCGGGGTGGTTGATGGCGAAATCCACCGGTGAGATCCCCGCCCGCTCCATCCAGACCGCCGCCAGGGCATCGCCGATCGCCATCGCCACCGCGGTGCTGGCGGTGGGGGCCAGGTTGAGGGGGCAGACCTCCCGGTCCACGGCGGCATCGAGCACCAGATCACAGCCCCGGGCCAGGCTCGACTCCACCCGGCCGACCAGGGCGATCCGGCTGGTGCCGCGGCGTTTCAGGTGCGGCAGGATCGCCAAAAGCTCCTCGGTCTCGCCGCTGTTGGAGAGGAGCAGGGCCACGTCGTCGGAGGCCACGATGCCCAGGTCGCCGTGCAGGGCATCGACGGGGTTGAGAAAGACGGCCGTCAGCCCGATCGAGGAGAAGGTGGCGGCGATCTTGCGGGCCACGATGCCGCTCTTGCCGACGCCGGTGACCACCAGCTTGGCTCGCCGCTGCCGGCAGCTCTCGAGCAGGTCGAGGGCCGACTCCACCTGGAGGGGATCGAGGCGCTCGGCCGCTGCGGCGATGGCGGAGGCCTCTTCTTGCAGGCAGCGGGTGAGGGCGGACAAGGGCGGCACCGGCGGTGGTGTCATTCTTCCAGCACCCGGCCCACCACCGTCGCTGCGGCAAAACCGGCGTCCCGCAGGCTGAGCACCGCCGCAGCGGCGGCTTCGGCGGGTAGGGCCGCCAGCAGCGGGCCGCAGGTCTGGGGATCGATCAGCAGGCCCAGCTGGGCCGGTTCCCGGCCGCAGAGCACCTGGACCCGGCTCTCCAGCAGGGCCAGAGCCGTGGCGTTGGAGGACGCCAGCGTGCTGGCCTGACCCGCCTCGAGCAACTGCAGCGCTCCGGTGAGAGCGGGGAGGGCGGCGCCGTCCAGCTGCACTGCCACGCTGGGGGGGCTGGCCGCGAGCATCTCCCCCAGGTGGCCGAGCAGCCCAAAGCCGGTGATGTCGGTGCAGGCCCGGCAGCCGTGGTGCCGCAGCAGGTCCACCAGGGGGGCCTGACTCCGCTGCATCTGCTCCAGGGCCTGATCGATCCAGTCGGCCCGGGCCATGCCGGCCATGGCTGCGGCGAACAGCACCCCCGTGCCCAGGGGGCGGCTGAGCACCAGGGCGTCCCCTGGCGTGAGGGGCCCCTTGGGCCAGGACTCCCCGGCCTGGGCTCGGCCGTTCACGCTGAGGGCGACCGAGAGACCGGCTCCGTCCCGCGCCTCGAGGGTGTGGCCCCCGATCAGCGGGGCGCCCAGCTCCCCCAGCACCGAGCGGATGCCCTCCAGGGTCTGACGCAGCAACTCCTGCTGCAGGTCGGGCGTCGTCTGGGGCAGCGTCACCAGCGCCTGGGCGCTTAGCACCCTTGCCCCGCAGGCCCAGAGGTCACTGCAGGCATGCAGGGTGGTGAGCCTGGCGTTGAGCCAGGGGTCGCTGACCAGGGCGGGAAAGCCATCGACGCTCTGGAGCAGCAGCGTGCCGTCCGCGTCCTCCGCCACCACAGCCGCATCCTCGGCCGCCGTGGGGCCGCCGCTCTGGGCGAGGGCCGCCATCAGGGGGGCGGCCGGCAGCTTGGCGGCGCAACCGCGGCAGGCCATCGAGGGGGCGTCGCCATCCATCCCGTGCCGAGGCAGGAAGCGGGCCATGAAGCGGCGGTCGATGCTGTCCTTCCAGCGCCACAGCCAGGGGCTGGGCCCGACCGCCAGGGGCCCCCACAGGGCCATGGCACCGGGCTGGCGGAGGCTCCGCGCGCCGCCAGGGCTGGCGTCAGCGGCAGGGCTGAGGCCCGTGCCTTTGCCCGCGTCGCCGAGGAGCTGCAGGGCCCACCGCTGGGGCTTCCAGCTGGACAGTCGGGTGGGGGGAGTGTCGGGTTGGGCTGCCAGCGACCGTGCCAGGTTGCGCGCCAGCGTGGGCGCGGCCCGCACCGCCCAGACACCGGAGGGGGGCCGGGGTGCGGTTGTGATCACGGCACAGTCCCCGCAGGCGAAGATCCGCTCCTGCCCCTCCACCCGCAGGCTCGGCTCGGTGCGCAGGCGGCCGGCCCCGTCGGTGGGGAGCCCCGCCGCGCCCAGCCACCCCGGCGCCCGACTGCCGGTGCAGGCCAGTTCGGCGGGCTCGGTCTCGGGAGCCCGGCGCCGGATCCCGATCCCCGCCTCGCCCAGCAGCCGCTCCCCCAGCCGGTTGGCGGCCCTGGAACCGAGGTGGAGGTTCTCCCCCCGCAGCAGCAGGGTGACCGGCCGACCGCGGCGCCGCAGGGCGAGGGCCAGCTCCACGGCGGCGGCTCCGCCGCCCCGGATCCGCACAGGGGCCCTGTCTGTCCGGGATTCCACCCAGGTCAGGAAGGGTTCGAGGGGTTTCACGGCCATCGCTCCCCCCGGCGCGGCGGTGATGGCCCCCACATCCAGACTCAGCCAGTCCCAGGGGAGGGCCGGCCGGCCGGCGAGCTGGAGGGTTCTGCCAGCGGCGTCCAGGCCGGTGATCTCCGCCTGCAGGAAGCTGACGCCTGCCCGTTGGCAGAGCTGGCGCAGGTCGATGGCACCGGCGTCGCGGCCGTAGATCCCGGCGACGATGCCGGGGACCATGCCGGAGTACAGCGCGGAGCCGTGACGGCTCACCAGACTCACCAGGGCCGCGGGCGGTTTCGGTCGCCGGCCCATGGCCCACTGGTTCAGGACCAGCGCATGGGTGTGACCTCCGCCGGCGAGCACGAGATGGCCGGTGGGGCCGGAGCGGTGCATGGCGGGCAGGGGCAAGGCCGGGGGAGCCGGCTCAGAAGGGCAGGGGCATGAAGGCCTTGGCCGCCAGGGGGAGCAGGAACTGGAGGGCGCCCATCGCCCCACCGATCGCGCCGCCGATCGCCGCGGAACCGAGGCCGTTGCCGCCCCCACCGGGATCCTGCGGGCTGGCGGTGACGGCCTGAGCCGCCTCGCGCAGCTGGGCCGCCTGGGCTTCCTCCCCACCGGCGGCATAGAGCGAGGCGGCGTAGTCGAGATCACTGCCGGCCTGCTGCGCCTTGCCGAGCTCGCGGCGGGTCAGGCCGCGGGCCACCCAGCTGATGGCGGCGGAGGGCTCCTGCTGGATCGCCGAGCTGAAGTACTGCTCCGCCTCCGGATAGCGACCCTGCTGGGCGGCCTGCACGCCCGCGTTGTGCAGTTCGCCGAAGCTCAGCTGGCCATGGTCCAGGCCGCGGGCACCTTCCCAGTGGGCCCGGGAGAGGGAACCGGGATCGAGCAGGGCGCCACTCAGGTCGGCCTGCCGCAGGTCCGTGCCTTCGAGGCGTGCCCCCCGCAGATCGGCACCCCGCAGGGAGGCGCCCTGCAGGGTGGTGAAACTGAGATCGGCGCCGCTGAGCTGGGCCCCATCCAGGCGGGCCTGGCCCAGGTTGGCCCGCTGCAGCCTGGCCTGGCGCAGATCGGCATCTTCCAGCCGGGCATGGACCAGATCGGCCCCCGCCAGGTTGCAGCCCTTGCAGCGGCGGTCCTCCTGGAGGCGGAGCAGGTCGTCGAAGGAGGCCGGAGCTGCGAGAACAGCAAGCGGGCTGATGGCCGCCGTGATGGCTGCCGTGATGGCCGCCAAGATCAGGGGGGCCTGGCTGAGGCCCGGGAACGGGGCGCTGGCCGCGCTCCACAACCGACGGGGGTTCATGGCGTGGAACTCGTTGGTTGCCTTATAGCGTCCCTGCACGACCGCTTCAGCTGCCGCAGGGCCAGCTTCCAGGCCTGCCGCGCCCGCCGAGCCTCGGCAACGTCGCGGGGAGGGGGGGCGAAGCGCAGGGCCGTGTGCTGATTGGCCAGGTCGGCCAAAATGGGGGCGAGGCTCGGATGGCGCTCCCCGGCCCGGCTGCACAGGGACTGCAGGCTCTCCCCCGGCCGGGCAGGGACGGCCAGCCCGCGCAGCAGGGACAGCAGCCGCTTCAGGTCGCGCTCCAGCCAGTCCTGTCGTGGCTGGCGCCCAGAACGGCCGATCAGGGCGAGGCCCGCCAGCACCCCGATCACCAGGCCCGCCAGGATTGTCCATCCCAGCCATTGCCGGTTGGCGCCGAACAGCTGCTGCAGAAGGGCTTCCTGGCCGGCCCGGTCAAAGCCCAGCCACCAGCGGCTCCAGGCCACGTCGAGGCCCCACCACTGCCGCTGCAGCCACTGCCACGGGTTCATCAGGCCGGCCCGGGCCGGAGCTCCCTCCGCTGCCCGGGCCGTGCTTTCCGGACTTCCCGCCGCCCAGCTGCTCGGATCGATCCGATTCCAGCCGCTGTCCGGCAGCCAGACCTCGCTCCAGGCATGGGCATGGCTCTGACGCAGCTCCAGGTAGGGCGATCCCCCCACGGGAACGACCCATTCGCCCCCGTAGTACCCCGTCACGACCCGCGCCGGCACCCCCGCCGCCCGCATCAGCGCCGTGAAGGCGCTCGCGTAGTGGCCGCAGAAGCCCACCCGTGTCTCGAACAGAAAGGCATCCAGGCCATCCCGCTCCGGCAGGGCCCCTGGCTGGGTGTCGTAGCGGAACCCGGCCTTCAGGAACCAGGCCCGGGCTGCTGCGACCCGCTGCTGGGGCTCAGGCAGCACCCGCCAGCCCTCAGCCAGGGCCCGCAGCCGGGGATCCCCGGCCGCGGGGAGCAGCAGATCCGATGGACGGGGCGGCGCCCGTTGCCAGTCGGGTGGCGCCGCAACGGAATCCATTGGGTAGGCCCTGGCGTTGGCGGGTGGCTGGTCCAGCTCCAGTTCCCCGAGGGGATCCTGTCGCAGGCGGGTATCCAGGGGGAGGCTGCGGCCATCCCAGGGCACCGCCGTGAACCGGCTGGGTTCGACCAGCCAGAGCTGGTCGGGCTTCTGCCCGAGCGGGCCCGACGGCAGGGCGCGGAAATCGCTCGGCTGCCGCTCCCAGCGGCGACCATCGAAGCTGGGATGCACCAGCACCCGCCAGTAGCGATCGCCCGGGGCTGGCGGGCGGTCGTCCGCAAACGCCACCCGGGCGGCGGGGGCCTCATCCGAGGCCAGCTCGGCGATGGAGCCGGGATCGAGCTCCGCGCTGAGGCCGGTGGTGCCGCGGGCCCCGTGGCGTCCGTCCCCGTTGCCGAGGGGACCGATGCGGGGCACCAGCAGGAAGAGCACCAGCGCGAGGGGCAGGCTGGCCGCCAGCACCCGCAGGCTGCGGCGGATCAGCAGCGACCAGGACACGGTCGTCTCCGACTCCAGGCTGAGCAGGCCAGCCAGGATCAGCACGGTGGCGGTCAGTTGCAGCAGGCTGGGCAGCAGGCCGGGGAGCTGGGCCGCGAGGAGGCCGCAGCAGATCAGCTGAACCAGGGCCACCTGTCGCCGGCCGTCGCGGCTGCTGGCCTCCCCCAGCTTCAGGCCCGCCGCCACCACCAGGGCCAGGGTGCACCAGGCGAGCAGGCCGCTGAGCTCCAGTCCCAGGCAGCCCAGGACGAGGGCTCCCATGGCCAGCCACGGCAGCCGACGGGAAGGCAGGCTCATGGGGTTCGGGCGAGAGCCACCAGGCAGCGCTCGCGATGCCGGCGTCCCACGCCTGGTGGGATCCGGCAGTGGGGCAGCACGAGGCCATAGGCCTCGCCCCGCTGGCTGCTCTGCCAGATCCGTGCGCTCAGGTGCTCGAGGGCCCGCTCCAGAGGAACCCCGGCTGCCGGCATCAGCAGCTGGGGTTCCCCGGCGGGATCACGCAGCACCTTGCTGAGCCGGCCGCGGCCCTGGGCCAGCACCTTCCAGGCCAGGCGGGCATGGCCGTCCTCGGGCCGGTGGGGGCGCAGGTCATGCCAGATCGCACTGCCTTCCCGGTCGGCGTCGGAGCCGCGCTCCGCGACCGCACTGGGGGCCGGCTGGTCGGCCAGGGCCACCGGCCCGGCCCGCCGGGCGGGATAGACCACCTGGGGAATGGGGGGATCCCAGCGGCTCCAGCAGATGAACAGCCCCAGGGGAGCGCGGCTGCTGAGCACCAGCCGCCCCGGCCGCTGCGCTCCCCGTCGCTCCGGTGTCCAGGGGACCATCAGCGACGCCGTGCCGGCAGGGATCCGCCGGGGATCGGCCGCGGGGCCACCGGTCAGTCGCAGTTCGATGGCCTCCCGGGTGCAGCTGCTGTGGGTCACCAGGGGGTAGCCGAGGCGCTGGCCGGCGAAACCGGGTTTCGGCTCGCCGCAGCGCAGTTCCAGGCCCTGCAGGTTGAAGTGGGTGAGGTGCAGGGCCAGCAGCAGCAGGGCCAGCATCAGGAAGCTGAGCAGCAGGGGGCCGTTGCGCTGGGTCTGGATGCCCACGGCCTGCAGCATCGCGGCGGTGGTCAGCCACAGCCAGCCGAAGCGGGTCGGAAGGATGTAGAGGTTCCGCAGCCCCAGCCGCAGCCGCTCCCCCTGCTGGGCCCGCCCGAACGGCGGTGGCCTGCGGATGGCTGTGGGGTCACCGGATCGCATCCACCGTCTCCAGCAACCGTTCGCTCAGGCCCCCCTGGCTGGCCGGATCCATCCGATGCTCGGCCACGGCGGCAAACACCGCCTGCACATCGGCGGGGGTCACGAAGCTGCGGCCCTCCAGCAGAGACCAGGCCCGCGCGGCTCCGACCAGCCCCTGGGACGCGCGGGGGGACAGGGGCGCACCAGGCTGGTCGGGGCTGCGGCTGGCGGCGACCAGGTCGAGTACGTAGTCGAGCAGGGCGGCCGAGCAGTGCTGGCGGCGGCACCGCTGCTGCAGGCTGGGGAGCGACACCGGCTGGCGATCCGCCAGGAAGGTGTCGAGCCGCAGGGCTTCCCCCGCCAGCAGGGCCCGTTCGGCGGCCCGGTCCGGGAAGCCGAGGCTCAGCCGCATCAGGAAGCGGTCCAGCTGGGACTCCGGCAGCGGGGCGGTGCCGATCTGGTCCAGACCGTTCTGGGTGGCGATCACCACGAACGGTTCCGGCAGCTCATGGCTCGTGCCGTCGACGCTCACCCGCCCCACCGCCATGGCCTCCAGCAGGGCGCTCTGGGTGCGTGGGCTGGCCCGGTTGATCTCATCGGCCAGCAGCACCTGGCTGAACAGCGGACCGGGCTGGAAGTGGAAGGTGCTGGTGCCGGGATCCAGCACGTTGATGCCGGTCAGATCGGCGGGCAGCAGGTCGCTGGTGAAACTCACCCGCTTGAAGGCCAGGCCGAAGCTGCGGGCCAGGGCCTCCGCCAGGGTGGTCTTGCCCGTGCCCGGAAGGTCCTCCAGCAGCAGGTGACCGCGGGCCAGCAGGCCGGCCACGGCCAGCCGCACCTGATGCTCCTTGCCCATCAGGACGCCGCCGATACCCCCGATCAGCCCCTGCAGCTCCGCTTCCAGCCGCTCCCCCGCCCCAGCCCCCGCCCCCGCCACGTGTCACGCCCTTACCGCGCCCTGATTGTGGCGGGGTTCCAGGGCCCTGGAGGCACTTCTGCCGCCTAGCGTTCGGCCATGGCCAGCGGCGACCCGGGCGAGCGCCACGGCGGCAACCTCACCGCCGCCGCCCAGCGGCTCGGTCGACCGGCTGCGGAGCTGCTCGATGCCAGCGCCTCCCTGGTGCCCTTCGCCCCCCCCCTGGCGCTGCGATGGGCCCTCGTGCAGGCGGTGTTCACGCCGGCGCTGCGTGCCTATCCCGACCGGGGCTGGCGAGAGCTGCGCAGGGTGCTGGCCCGTCAGCACGGACTGGAGCCGGAGGAGGTGCTGCCCGGCAACGGCGCCGCGGAGCTGTTCACCTGGGCCGCTCGGGATGCGACCGACTGCGGACTGAGCCTGCTGCCGGCTCCGGGATTCGCCGACTACCGACGGGCCCTGGGTTGCTGGGGGGGGCGCTGGGTCGACCTGCCCCTGCCCCTCCACTGGGGGGCGGCCTTCCCCCAGCCGTTTCCGTCGCTGCAGCAGGCGGCGGTGCTGTGGATCTGCAACCCCCATAACCCCACCGGCCAGCTCTGGAGCCGAGCCTCCCTGGAGCCCCTGCTCCAGCGCCATGCCCTGGTGGTGTGCGATGAGGCGTTCCTGCCCCTGGTGCCGGGAGGGGAGTCCCAGTCCCTGATTCCCCTGGTCCGGAGCCACCCCAACCTGGTGGTCGTGCGCAGTCTCACGAAGCTGCTCTCCGTGCCCGGGTTGCGGCTGGGCTATGCCCTCGGGGCGGCAGCCCGGTTGCGGCGCTGGGCCGGTTGGCGGGATCCCTGGCCCGTCAACGGTCTGGCCCTCGCCGCCGCGGAGCGGCTGCTGGCCGATCAGGTCGGCCACCAGCGCTGGTGCCGGCGTGTGCAGAACTGGGTGGCGCGGGAGCGGCCCTGGCTGGAGCGCGGACTGGGCGCGTGGCCGCAGCTCACGCCGATGCCGTCGTCGACGAACTTCCTCCTGGTGCGGGGCAGCCACTCCCTGCTGGATCTGCGGCTGGCGCTGGAGCGCCGCCACGGCATCCTGCTGCGCGACTGTCGTTCCTTCCCCGGCCTCGGGGAGGACTGGCTGCGGATCGGTCTCCAGGACCGACGCGGCCATCGTCGTCTGCTTGCCGCCCTGGAGCAGGAGCTGCCTGGCCGGCAGGGGGATGCCGCAAGGCGCTGAAGGCCGTGCCCGCGGTCGTGCTGAAGGCTGTGCTCAAGGCTGAGCGGCAGGCAGCCGCCTGCTCAGGCCCCCGGGGCCAGGGCGGTGAGCAGGCGCGCCAGCTGCTGATCCGCATCGCGCACGGCGAGCTGGGCCATGCCCCGGGCCATGGCGAGCAGCGGATCGCCCTGGGGCTCACAGCCCCGCAGCCGGGGTCCCAGCAGCCGCCACACCGCCCGCTCCAGGGTCGGAAGCTCCGGATCGTGCTGTTCGACGATCACCGCGGCGCCGAGCGCCGCGGCCGCCTGGGCGTTGGCGTCCTGGTGGCGGTCGGCGGCTGCCGGGTAGGGCACCAGGATGGCGGGGGTGGCACAGGCCGCCAGTTCGCTCAGCGCTCCGGCGCCGGAGCGGCTGATGGCGAGGGCGGTGTGTTCCAGCAGGCCAGCCATCTGGTCGCAGAAGGGTCGCTCCACGACTCCTGGCGGCAGGGGCCCGCCGGCCTCGGGGTCCTGGTGTCCGGTGAGATGGACGATGCGCACCCCGGCGGCGCTCAGCTCGGGCAGCAGGGGGCGGACCATCCGGTTGAGGCCCACGGCTCCCTGGCTGCCACCCATCACCACCAGCACCGGACCCTCCCCCTGGGGCAACCAGTCCGGGGGCGGAGCAGGGGCCAGGAATTCGGGGCGCACCGGCGTGCCCGTCACCAGGGCATGGCAGCGGGGCAGCCTGGCAGCGGCCTGCGGCAGGCCCACCGCCAGCCGGGTGCAGAGCCGGCCGAGCAGTCTGGTCACCCGGCCCGGGATCGCATTGCTCTCGTGCAACACCACCGGCACGCCACACCAGCGGGCCGCCAGGATCGCCGGGGCGGCGATGTACCCGCCACTGCTGAACACCACATCGATGTGCTCGCGCCGGATCAGCCGCCGGACACTCCCGACCGCAGCCAGCAGCCGCAGCAGGTTGAGCAGCTTCCGCAGACCCCGTCCCTGCAGCCCGCCGGCCCGGACGGTGTGGAGCGGGTAGCGGCTGGGCACCAGCTCCCGCTCCAGCCGGTCGGGCACCCCCAGCCACAGCACCTCCCAGGCCGGTGGCAGCGCCTCGGCCACGGCCAGGGCCGGGAACAGGTGGCCGCCGGTGCCGCTCGCGGCGATCAGAAGCCTGGGCATGGCCGCAGCGGGTAGGGGCGCCTAACTTAAAAGCCGTTCCTGCAGGCGCATGCTGCCTTTCCGGCTTCCCCGGACCGCCCCCCGGATCTCGCTTCCCACCGCCCTGTGGCTGGGGGCCACCCTGTCGCTGGGCGGAGCCTCGATCGGCACGGTTTCGATTGGAACGGTTTCCATTGGCACCCTCTCCATCGGCACGGCCATGGGCCTGGGGATGGGCACGGCCCTCTCCCTGGGGACAGCGGCCACCCTTCCGGCGCAGGCGGCCGAGCCCACGGCCGTTCAGCTCCAGAGTCTGGAAGCGGCGCTCAATGGCCAGGGCGAGCTCACCGCGCTGCTCGAGCAGGGTCCCGGTCTCGACCCGGCCCTGATCGACCTGCGGCGGCGCACCCTGCTGCGTCAGTTTCCCGATGCCCGCTGGATCCTCTCGCCAGGACAGAAGCTGCGGGATGGCCGTAGCACGGTGCAGCTGAAGGTCACCGGCAGCCGGCAGGAGGGAAGCACCACCTACCGCCTCCAGGCGGAGCAGCAGCTGGCCCTGGAGAGCGATGGCCGCCGCATCACCGGCCAGGCGATCATCCGGGAGCAATCCCTGCTGCGCAGCGGCGACTCCCCCCTGCCGGTCAGTCTGTTGATCCCCGACGCCGTGCTCACCGGCCAGCGCTACGACGTGGATGTGGTCTTCGATGAACCCCTCGACGGGGCCATCGCCGCGGGCGGGATCATCGCCCTGACAGGACAGCAGGTCTCGGCCCTCGACAGTCCGGAGCTCCAGTTGGGCGCCCTCGGCGGCGGCGGCCTGTTCAAGACGGTCCAGGCCCCGCTCAGCCCCGGTGAACAGACCTGGGCGGTGCTGCTCGTGCATCCGGACGGGATCGTCAGCGCCACCAAGCGGGTGCGGGTGGTGGCCGACAAGGCCCAGCTCAGGTTGTGATCGTCACCGCCTCCACCACACCGGGGACTTGCCCTAGGGGTTGAACCAGTGGACCAGGGCGGAGACGTCCTGATCGCCGTGACCCCGGGCCATCAGCGCATCCTCCATCGCCGCCACCTGGCGGGTCAGGGGAAGCTCCAGCTGCACGGCCGCGGCGGCCTCCAGGGCGATGGTCAGATCCTTGCGGTGCAGGGCAAGGCGAAAGCCCAGGGGGAACTCCCCGCTCAGCATGTGGCGCGAACGGTTGTCCAGGGCCCAGGAGCCGGCGGCACCGCCGCGCAGGGCCTCCACCACTGCCGGCATCGGCAGTCCCAGGCGAGAGCCCAGGGCCATGGCTTCCGCCACCGCTCCGTAGCTGCCAGCGACCAGCACCTGGTTGACGGCCTTGGCCTGCTGGCCGGCCCCGACCGGCCCGATGTGGCTGATCCGCGAGCCGACCACCTCGAGCACCGGCCGGGCCCGTTCCAGATCCTCCATGGACCCTCCCACCAGGACGGACAGGCTGCCTGCCCGGGCACCTTCGGTACCGCCGGTGACCGGCGCATCCAGGTAGGCCACCCCCTGGCTGGCGAGCTTCCCGGCCAGCTGCCGGCTGGTGGCCGGGGCGATGGTGGAGAAGTCGATCACCAGGCTCTCGGGAGCCAGCACGCTGAGCAGGCCAGGGTCGCCCTGAGGACCCGCCGGCCCCAGCACCACCTCCTCCACGGCGGCATCGTCGCTCAGGCAGAGGCAAACGATGGCCGCCCCATCTGCGGCCGTGGCGGCGGTGGCGGCGGTGGCCGTGGCGGCGGTGCCGGCCTCGCTGCAGAGGCCGGCCAGCTCGATCACACGCCCTTCGCGCCCGGGTGTGCGGTTGTGGAGGGTGACGGGAAAACCGGCCCGGAGCAGATTCGCCGCCATTGGGGCCCCCAGGGCCCCGAGGCCGATGAAGGCCAGGCGCGGGAGCGGGCGTTCCCCAGGCATGGGGTCAGAGCTGGTCACCGGGGGCCTGCGTGCGGCGACGCCTGGGGGCTGCTCAGGCCTCGTCGAGGGCGGCCACGCCGGGGAGCACCTTGCCCTCCAGCAGCTCCAGGCTGGCGCCGCCACCTGTGGAGATGTGGCTCATCCTGTCGGCCACGCCGACCTTTTCCACGGCCGCCACGGAGTCACCGCCACCGATGATCGTGCAGCAGCCCTTGGCGCTCAGCTCCGCCAGGGTGTGGGCGATGCCGTTGGTGCCCGCGGCGAACCTGTCGAACTCGAACACGCCCATGGGGCCGTTCCAGATCACGGTCTGGCAGTCGGCCAGGGCTTCCTGGAAGGTCTTCACCGAATCGGGGCCGATGTCCAGGCCCATCCAGCCGTCGGGGATGGCGTCGATCGGGGTGATCTGGCTGTTGGCGTCAGGGGCGAAGTTGTCGGCGAGCACCACGTCGGTCGGCAGCAGAAGCTGCACGCCCTTGGCGGCCGCCTTGGCCTCCAGCTCCTTGGCGAGCTCGAGCTTGTCCTCTTCCACCAGGCTCTTGCCCACCGCCAGGCCACGGGCCTTGTAGAAGGTGAAGATCATGCCGCCGCCGATCAGCACCTTGTCGCACTTGTCGATCAGCGACTCGAGCACGCCGATCTTGCTGCTCACCTTGGAGCCGCCCACGATCGCCGCCAGGGGACGCTTGGGTTCATCGATGGCGCCCTGCAGGTACTGCAGTTCCTTCTCCATCAGGTAGCCGGCCACGCTCGGACTGAGGGCCTTGGTCACACCTTCGGTGGAGGCGTGGGCGCGGTGGGCGGCGCCGAAGGCATCGTTCACATACACGTCGGCGAGGGCCGCCAGCTGTGCGGCGAAGGCCGGGTCGTTCTTCTCCTCCTCCGCGAAGAAGCGCACGTTCTCCAGCAGCACGACGTCGCCGTCGCCCATGGCGGCCACCTTGGCTTCGGCATCGGGGCCGATGCAGCTGTCGGTCTTGACGACCGGCTTGCCGAGCAGTTCCGCCAGGCGGGCGGCCACGGGGGTCAGACGCATCGCCTCATTCACCTGGCCCTTGGGGCGTCCGAAGTGGGCGGCGAGGATCACCCGGGCGCCCTTGCCGGTCAGGTCGTTGATGGTGGGCAGGGCGGCGCGGATCCGGGTGTCGTCCGTGATGGCGCCGGACTCATCGAGCGGTACGTTGAAGTCGACCCGCACCAGCACGCGCTTGCCGCGCAGTTCGTCGGCTGAAAGGCTGGCCAGGGATCGCTTCGCCATGGAGTGCGCTCGAAGTGTGCTTAAACGGGCGGGAGCTTAGCCCCTGACGTGGCGGGTTCCCCCCGGCAACCGTTCTGGCCGCTCGGAGCCCTCCCCTTCAGACTGCCCTCACACGGCACTGCGAACCATGTTCGACACCGTTCTCTTTCCGATCGACCGGAGCCGCCAGGCGCTGGAGACGGCGGCGGTCGCCCTGAAACTCGCCCAGCAGCACGGCAGCCGGCTCGTGCTGCTCTCGGTGGTCGAGCCCGGCGATGATCCGCAGGCCGTGGCCCAGTTGCTGGAGCAGGCCCAGCAGAGTTTCGAGCAGGCTGGCGTGGCCTGCCAGGTGATCGAGCGCGAGGGGAAGCCGGCCTTTGTGATCGGCGATGTGGCCGATGAAATCAACGCCGACGTGATCGTGATGGGCACCCGCGGCATCGCGATCGAGAGTGACCAGCAGAGCACCGCCGCCCGGGTGATCCAGCTGGCCCCCTGTCCGGTGCTGGTGGTGCCCTGATGCCCCAGCCGATCCAGCTCAGCGTGCAGGCCCCGGCGATCCAGTGGTACCCGGGCCACATCGCCAAAGCGGAGAAGGCCCTGGGCGAGGCTCTCGCCAAGGTCGACCTGGTGATGGAGGTGCGGGACGCCCGCATCCCCCTGGCCACCGGCCATCCCCGGCTGCGGCGCTGGATCGGCAGCAGGCCCCACCTGCTGGTGCTCAACCGCGTGGACATGATCCCCCGGGCGGCCCGTGAAGCCTGGAGTGCCTGGTTCCGCAGCCAGGGCCAGGTGGTGTGGTGGTGTGATGCCAAGGCCGGCACCGGGGTGAAACAGCTCCAGCAGGCCGCCATCCGCGCCGGCGAGGCCCTCAATGCCAGGCGCCTGGGTCGGGGGATGCGACCGCGGCCGGTCCGGGCGCTGATGCTCGGCTTCCCCAACGTCGGCAAATCCGCCCTGATCAACCGGTTGGTTCGCCAGAAGGTGGTGGACAGTGCCCGCCGCGCCGGTGTCACCCGCAGCCTGCGCTGGGTGCGTCTGGGCCAGGATCTCGACCTGCTCGATGCACCCGGTGTCCTGCCACCGCGGCTGGATGACCAGCAGGCCGCCCTGCGGCTGGCCCTCTGCGACGACATCGGCCAGGCCGCCTACGACAACGAGGCTGCAGCCCTGGCCTTCATCCAGCTGCTCACCCTGCTCGAGGCGGAGCCGCACGCCGGCGTGCCGGCGGGGTTGCTGCAGCGGCGCTACGGGCTCTCCCCGGGGCGGCTTCCCACCGGAGGGCCCGATGGGGAGACCTGGCTGCTGGAGGCCGCCCAGCGCCATACGGGCGGGGATTGTCTGCGCATGGCCACGAAGCTGCTCGACGATTTCCGCTGCTCGCGGCTGGGGGCGCTGGCTCTGGAGCTGCCGGGTTGATGGGAGGCTTCGTTGCCGGCAGAGGCGAGCGGCCAACTCGCAGGAACCCAGCTCGCCAAAGCTGAACTCCCGCAGGGCCTCTTCAGTTGGAGACGATGGAGTTGGCGACGATGGAGTGGCCACGATGGGCGAACCCCGGGATCGCCCCATCAACATGGGGATTCGCCGAAGCGGCAGCTGCCTGTGGAGCCTCAGGGAACAACCGTGAATCTCAGGGCCGTTGTGGCCTTTCCCGATGCCCGATGAAGTCCATGGCGCGGACGTGGATGCACCGCTCAGGAGGTTGGGCTCAGGGGTCTGAGGCAGGGAAGCTGGGCCGAAGCCACGGCACGGGCCAAGCCCTGGAGGCCCTGTCGGTTGAGGTGCTTGGGATCCTGCTCACCATGGAGGAAGCGAGTGCGGGCCAGAGATTTCAGGGCCGGTGTGGCATCGAAGAACGGCACCGGCTTCGGCCCAGCCGCCAGCAGGCTGCTCAGACGGCGGCGCATCGCAAGACTGCGTTGCCTGTTGGCCTCAGGGCTGATCCGGCCGCTTGGATTCTCCGCACCGGTTCCATAGCTCTGAAACACGATGGGCGTCTCTGACTGGTAGAGAGTGGCGGGTGAGGGTATGTACACCAGGCAGACCTGCGTGCCGGGTCGCTCTGACTGAAATTGCTGGACGGCTTTCACCGTGCCCAGCAGTGCTTCCTGTACTTGATGATCGCTCAATTCTGGAGCTGCAGCCTGGCTGGTGCCATATGCAACGCAGTAGTGGTCGCCGCAGAATCGGTTGATACTTGATCTGCTGGAAGGACTGCCCAGTGGTGTGGCCTGGGTCTCCCGGGCGGCCTTCCAGCCAGCTCGGAAACGACGTCCCAAGACCCGCGAGAGCGGGAGAAAGCGATCCTGCCAGGACAGTTGCTCCACCATGGATTTCTGCAGGGAACGGCTGCTGGAAGAGCGCCGATTTGCTTGGAGAAAGTCGTCGAGATCGTTGCCCTCATAGAAGAACAACAAATGGCGCCGGGGCCATAAGCTACGTGGCCGACCTTGATAAAGTGGGAAAAAGCCCGAACTCAGGGCGGTGTTGTAGATCGCGATCGAGCGGGGAAGGAAGGAGCCAGCAACGCCGAAGGGGAGAAATCCGAAGCCAGTTAGCGCACGTAGATGGTGGCCGAGAGAATAATCGTTGGAGCCGAGCAGAAAATCATCACCCGCGCCTTCCACGTAACTGTCGCCCAGCAGCGCAATGTCTTCAGGTCCACCAGTCTTGCCTAGATACGGGTAGGAGAGTCGCAAGGGTGCCGGCAGATTGCCAACGGCCCTGCGGGGGAAGCCCTGCTGCTGGCCACCCGCAACGCGGATCCAGATGATGAAGGCGGCGTTGCACAGCACGAACGCCATGGCCACAGAGCCCAGCATCAAGACTCCATTTGCCACCATCTGGAGCCACGGGCCGGTTGGTTTCTGCACGCCTCTCAGAAGATCGAATAGATGAATGGGGCTACTACGGAACCCTGAGTTGCCACCAGAAGAGCGCCCATCAAGACGATCGTGATGATCAGCGGTGCCAACCAGTACTTCTTGCGAACCTTGAGATAATCCCAGATATCCTGGGCGAGATCCAGCAGAACTTCCATCGGCCAGGGTTCAGAAGATTCGGGTCAGGTTAGGGGCTGGGCGCTGGCAGGGCTCGCGGTAGGTGGTGCCGTCATGGGGGCGACGTCGCAGGGGGTCATGGCCGAAGAGGCGCATGACAAGGGCAATGGGTTGGAGCACCAGCAGGAAAACCGCTCCCAGGATGAGATGGCTGTTCACCCAGCCCAGGCCATGGCCGAGGGCCATCCAGCCTCGGTACGGCCAGGCCAGCAGCCGGGGAGCGACCAGTGCCAGCACCAGCGAGGGAATCCCGATCACGAACGGCCAGATCGGCCCCCCATGGCCCCGCAGGGCTGGAAGCAACCAACCGAAGAGGATCGGGAACCCGATTCCGACCAGCAGGCCGAATTCCCGCAGCTGTCTGGTGCCTGGAGTGAGAGCGGAGGAAGAACGTGCCATAGGTTCAGTCGAGTTCAAATTCCTGAAGCCATCTCTCATCACTCTCGGCGCTGGGCTGATCCTCCTTGAACAAGAGCTGATTCTCCAGCACCAGCACATCCATCTCGGTGCGCATGAAGCAGCGATAGGCATCCTGAGGGGTGCACACGATGGGTTCACCGCGTACATTGAATGACGTATTCACCAGAGTTGGGCAACCCGTGCGTCGATGAAAGGCTTTGATTAAATTGTAGTAACGAGGATTTGTTTTAGGGCTCACAGTCTGCACCCGAGCAGAGTAATCAACGTGTGTGATAGCAGGCAGCTGGGAGCGTGGCACATTGAGCTTCTCGATGCCGAACAGTTCCTGCTGCTCGGGCGACATCGGAATGCGGAGTGAGGCCTTCACGGGTGCCACAAGCAACATGTAAGGGCTGCTGGTTTCAAGCTCGAATTGACTGGACACTTCCTCTTCAAGAACTGAAGGGGCGAAAGGGCGGAAGCTTTCGCGATACTTGATCTTGAGGTTCATCACGCTCTGCATCTGCTGGTTGCGTGGATCACCGATGATCGAGCGACCTCCAAGTGCGCGGGGGCCAAACTCCATGGCACCATTGAACCAGCCGATCACCTTGCCCTGGTCGAGCAGTTCAGCCAACCTCTCGAACAAATGGGCATCCTCAAGGCTCAGGAAAGGGGCCTTGATCTGTTGAAGATAGGTACAGATCTCGGCATTGGAGAAACGGGGGCCAAGATACGTGCCCTTCATGCCATCGCCCACGGCGGGTGTGCGGGGCTGAGCGAAGTGCTGGTGCCAAGCCACGAGGGCCGCACCCAGGGCAGAACCGGCATCGCCACTGGCAGGCTGAATCCAGATCTCCTGGAAAGGACCCTCGCGCAGCAACTTGCCATTGGCCACACAGTTCAAGGCTACCCCACCGGCCAGGCAGAGGTTGGTGGCTCCCGTTTCGGCATGCAAAGAGCGAGCGAGTTTCAAGACGATTTCCTCGGTGACCGCCTGAATCGAAGCGGCAAGATCCATGTGGAACTGCGTGAGCTCCGATTCACCCTTGCGGGGCAGCTGCCCGAACAACGCATGAAACCTGCGACCCGTCATCCGGAAGCCGCGATGAAACTTGAAATAGCTGAGATCAAGTCTGAAAGTGCCATCATCCTTGATGTCAACCAGATGATCCTTGATCGCCTGGACATGCACGGGGCGCCCGTAAGGCGCCAAGCCCATTAACTTGTACTCGCCCGAATTTACCTTGAAGCCGCAGTAGTAGGTGAAAGCGGAATAGAGAAGCCCCAGAGAATGGGGAAAACTGATCTCCCACAGTGGCTTGAGCGTGTTGCCCTTGCCCAGCCAGGCAGAGGTGGTGGCCCACTCACCCACGCCATCCATGCAGAGCACAGCTGCCTTCTCAAAAGGACTTGGATAGAACGCTGCGCCCGCATGGGAGAGATGGTGTTCAGAAAACAGCAACTGGGGCAGCTGAGAGTCTTGCTCCGAACTGGATGCTTCGATCATCTCAGCTGACAATGTGCGCAAATGCTCCTTGATCTGACTCTTGAGGAAGAGCTTTTCTTTGAGCCACACCTGCATGGCAGCCACAAATGAGCGGCCTCCGCGGGGAGCTGAGGCCAAGTATGTTTCCAGTAATCGCTCAAAGGTGAGCAGTGGCTTCTCGTAATAAACCACTGCATCGATATCGGCCAGATGAATCTCTTGGCTCTCCAGGCAGAAGCGAGCCGCCTGCATCGGGAAGCTGGCATCATGCTTCCTGCGGCTGAAGCGCTCTTCCTGCGCTGCCGCAACCACGTCGCCATCCACCAAAAGTGCAGCGGCACTGTCGTGGTAATAGGCCGAAATCCCAAGAACTCGCACTGCACCCTGTGCGTTGGAACGATCCTGACATGCTCAGCTTCCCCACGGCTCCCGCGAACGCCAGGTCCGTCCAGCCCGTCCCTTCCGGGATCGCCGGCTCAGCTCTTACGGTCAATGCCATGGAAATGGCTCACACCAGCGTCGGCTTCGGCGAAGGGGACGGCGAGCAGCTGACTCTCACGTATCCCAGGCCCCTGCCGATGCGGCTGGACCGCTGGCTGGTGGCCCAGCGCCCTGAGCAGAGCCGCGCCCGCATTCAGAAATTCATCGATGCCGGCTACGTGCGGGTGAACGGAGTGACCGGCCGGGCCAAGACCCCCCTGCGGCAGGGGGACACGGTGAGCCTGTGGATGCCGCCGCCGGAACCCCTCCCGTATCTGGTGGCCCAGGAGATGCCGCTGGATGTGCTTTACGAGGACGCTGATCTGATCGTGCTCAACAAGCCCGCCGGTCTCACCGTTCACCCCGCTCCAGGGAACAGGGACGGCACCCTGGTGAATGGGTTGCTGCATCACTGCCCCGATCTGCCCGGCATCGGCGGAGAAATGCGTCCGGGCATCGTGCATCGGCTCGACAAGGACACCACCGGCTGCATCGTGGTGGCCAAGAGTCAGGAGGCTCTGGTGAAGCTGCAGGTGCAGATCCAGAAGCGCATCGCGTCGCGCGAGTACCTGGCGGTGGTCCACGGCCAGCCGGCGGGCGATCACGGCACGATCATCGGTGCCATCGGCCGTCACCCGCAGGATCGCAAGAAATACGCGGTGGTGAGCGATGCCAGCGGTCGGCACGCCTGCACCCACTGGCAGGTGGTGGAACGGCTCGGTGACTATGCGTTGCTGCGCTTCAAGCTCGATACCGGCCGCACCCACCAGATCCGGGTGCACTGTGCCCACATGGGCCATCCGATCGTGGGGGATCCGGTGTACTCACGCTGCCGCCGATTGCCTGTGGAGCTGCCGGGCCAGGCACTCCATGCCGTGCAGCTGGGCCTGGATCATCCGATCAGCGGGGAGCGGCTGGTGTGCGAGGCGCCGCTCCCGGAAGTCTTCGAGCGGTTGTTGTCGCTTCTGCGCCGGCGGGGAAGGTTCTGAGCGGTGGATGGCATCGCCCTGGGAGCGGAGCGCCGCTGCTGCTTCCAGGATCGCCCGAGGGAGCCCGCTAAGGCACGGCCGGCAAGCGTGGACAGGCCTCCACCAGGGTGCGGGTGACGCTGGACCGGGGCTTGCGCAGGAGGTCCGGGCCGGGACCCTCCTCGACGATGCGGCCGCCGTCGAGCACGATCACGCGATGGCAGAAGCCACTGGCCACCGCGAGATCGTGGGTCACGAACAGCATCCCCAGGCCGAGGCGTTCCTGCAGCTCCCGCAGCAGAGCCAGCACATCGGTCTGCACTTCGGCATCCAGCATGCTGACGCTTTCGTCGCAGAGCAGCACCCGGGGCTCGAGGATGAGGGCCCGGGCGATCGCCACCCGCTGTTGCTGGCCGCCGGAGAGCTGGCGCGGCAGCCGCTGCTCGAAGGCCTCCGGTGGGGTCAGGCCCACCGACGCCAGGGCGGCCCGGGCCCGTTCCCTGGCCTGGGCGGGGCCGGCCATGCCGTGGATCAGCAGGGGATCGGCCACCGCTTCTCCGACCCTCATCTGTGGGTTGAGGCAGGCCAGGGGGTCCTGAAACACCATCTGGATGCCCCGTCGGGCCTGCCGCAGCTTCTCCCCGTGCAGCCGGCGCAGGTCGGTGCCCTGCAGCCGCACCTCCCCGCCCCGTACCGGCGCCAATCCCATCAGGGCACGGCAGAGGGTGCTCTTGCCGCAGCCTGAGCTGCCCACCAGACCCACGGTCTCCCCCCGACCGAGCGTCAGGCTCACGTCGTCGACGGCCTTGAGCCAGCGGGGCCGCCAGGGCGCCGAGGGAAGCGGATGCCAGCAGCGCAGACCCCTGATCTCGAGCAGCGGAGCCCCCGGCTCCGCTGCCGTGCGCGCCCGTCCCTCCCGCTCCCGCGCCCGGGCCACCAGCCGCTGGGCCAGGGAGGAGCGTGGAGCCACCAGCACGTCCCGAGCTGGCCCCCGCTCCACCAGGCGGCCCTGCTCCAGCACGGCGATCTGGTCGCACCAGCGCCCTGCCATCGCCAGGTCATGGCTGATCAGCAGCAGGGCGCTGCCCGCTTCCCGGCACAGGTCGGCCAGCTCCGCCATCACCTGCATGGCCACCGCCACGTCCAGGCTGGTGGTGGGTTCATCGGCGATGACCAGCGGCGGCTTCAGGGCCATCGCCAGAGCGATGGCGAGCCGCTGACGCATCCCGCCACTGAATTCGTGCGGGTAACTGCTGTAGCGATCGGTGCTGATCCCCACCCGCTGCAGCAGATCCTCCGCCCGCTCCCGCAGCTGCTGCCGGTTCCAGCCCGGACGGTGGGCCTCGAGGGTGTCGGCCAGATGCCCGCCCACGGTGAGCAGGGGATTCAGCCGGGTCATCGGGTCCTGGAACACCAGACCCACCGCTTCGCCCCGCAGTCTTCGCAGGGCAGGTCGGCGGAGCTGCCGGGGGTCGGCCCCCGCCAGGGCCAGGCTGCCGGTGCACTGACTGCCCTGGGGCAGCAGGTGCAGAACCGCCCGGGCCACGGTGCTCTTGCCGCAGCCCGAGGGGCCCACCAGGGCCAGGGTCTCTCCCCGGTTCAGGTTCAGATCGAGACCGTCGAGGGTGGGACGCTCCGCACCGGGATAGCGCACCACCAGATCCTTCAGGGACAGCACGGGGTCGGTCATGGGGACCAGGTTGGGTCTGTGGGTACGGACATCAGCCGTTCTGTGACGGTGCCTGCATACGATTGGGAAGCTCCGCAGGGTGGCATGCTCCGCGCAGTCTCCGATCCGAACCCATCCCTGGAGGCCGCTCCCGGCTCCGGAGCGGCAGCGGTTCGGCAGGAGCCCGGGAGCCAGTCCGCCGACACCGGCCGGGCCAGCCCTCCGGGCCTTGTCACCCCTTCGGCAGGAGTCAAGCCCACCTCCGCCGAGACGCCATCACCTGATCAGCCGTCACCGCCCGGGACACCTCCCCCCTGTCGGGAGTCGGCTCGGAACACGGTCTGCGCGCCCCTGGCCCGCCGTCCCATCACCCACCCCGGTGATTACGGGGTGCCCTTGCCTGAGTGGTTGCAGCGCTGCGTCGAGCACGTCCCCCCAGGCTCCGGCGACAGCTGTCCCACCGATGCCGAGGCCCTGCTGGCCTCGGCTTTTGATTTCGCCTTCCAGCTTCATGAAGGCCAGTACCGGGCGAGTGGCGAGCCCTACATCATCCACCCGATCGCCGTCGCCGATCTGCTCCGCGACATCGGCGCCAGCGCGAGCGTGATCGCCGCCGGCTTCCTCCACGATGTGGTGGAGGACACCGATGTCACCCCCGAGGAGCTGGAGCAGCACTTCGGGCTCGAGGTGCGGGCCCTGGTCGAAGGGGTCACCAAGCTCGGCGGGATTCACTTCAACAACAAAACGGAGGCCCAGGCCGAAAACCTGCGGCGGATGTTCCTGGCCATGGCCAGCGACATTCGGGTGGTGCTGGTGAAGCTGGCCGATCGCCTGCACAACATGCGCACCCTCGGTGCGCTGAAGCCGGAGAAGCAGCTGCGCATCGCCCGGGAAACCCGGGAGATCTACGCCCCCCTGGCCAACCGCCTCGGCATCGGGCGGCTCAAGTGGGAGCTGGAGGATCTCTCCTTCAAGATCCTGGAGCCGGAGGCCTTCCGCGACGTGCAGCAGCAGGTCGCCACCAAGCGCAGCGAGCGGGAGGACCGGCTGGCGGTCACCGTGCAGCTCCTGCGCGACCGGCTGGCGGCCGCCAGCCTGGCTGATTGCGAGGTGAGCGGCAGGCCCAAGCATCTCTATGGCATCTGGAGCAAGATGCAGCGCCAGCAGAAGGCGTTTCACGAGATCTACGACGTCGCGGCCCTGCGCATCATCTGTCCGAATCTTGAAAGTTGCTACCGCTCCCTGGCGGTGGTGCATGACACCTTCCGACCCATCCCCGGACGCTTCAAGGATTACATCGGTCTGCCCAAACCGAATGGCTACCAATCGCTTCACACGGCGGTGATCGGCCGGCACCGACCGATCGAGGTTCAGATCCGGACGGCGGACATGCACCAGGTGGCGGAATATGGCATCGCTGCCCACTGGAAATACAAGGAGGGTGGATCACCTGCCTCCACCGGCAATGATGCCGAACGGTTCAACTGGCTCCGCCAGCTGGTCGACTGGCAGAAGGATGGCGGTGCCGAGGACAGCAACGACTACCTCGCTTCGATCAAGGAAGACCTCTTCGATGAGGAGGTCTTCGTGTTCACGCCCAACGGTGATGTGGTAGGGCTGCGCAAGGGTTCCACGGCGGTTGATTTCGCCTACCGCATCCACTCGGAAGTGGGGAATCACTGCCAGGGCGTGCGCATCAACGACCGCCTCTGCCCGCTGGCGACGCCGCTCCAGAACGGGGACTTCGTGCAGATCATCACCGCGAAGACGGCTCACCCCAGCCTGGACTGGCTCAACTTCGTGGCCACCCCCACGGCCCGCAACAGGATCCGCTCCTGGTATAAGAAGAGCCACCGTGAGGCCAACATCCAGCGCGGCACCGAACTGCTGGAGCGCGAGCTGGGCCGCGATGGCTTCGATGCCCTGCTGAATGGCGAGGCCATGGCCAGGGTGGCCCGCCGCTGCAACCTGGTCGGCACCGACGACCTGTTGGCCAATCTCGGTTTCGGTGGGGTGACGCTCCACCAGGTGCTGAACCGGTTGCGGGAGGAGCTGCGGCTGGCCAACAGTGCCGCCGCTCCGGTGCTCAGCAACGAGGAGCTGGCCCGCAATGTGTCGGCTCATGCCGAGCACGTCAGTGCTCCGGCCCCCTCCGCCGGCCACGGCGCCGCGAGCGCCATCCTGGGTCTGGAAGGGCTCGACTACCGCCTCGGTGGCTGCTGCAGCCCCCTGCCCGGCGAGCCCATTCTGGCCGCGGTGGCCCTCGGCAACCACGGGATCACCATCCACCGCCAGGACTGCGCGAATGTGGCCCAGGTGCCGGCCGAACGCCGTCTGCCGGTCCGCTGGAATCCCGCCGCCAGCGATCAGGACAAGCGCCGCTACCCGGTGCAGCTGCGCATTGATGTGCTCGACCGGGTGGGCGTGCTCAAGGACATCCTGATGCGCCTCTCCGACCACCGCATCAACGTGAGCGATGCCCGTGTGCGCACCACCCCCGGCAAGCCGGCCCGCATCGAGTTGCGGGTGGAACTGCTCAGCGCCACCCAGCTCACCACCACCATGAACCAGATCCGCTCCATGGCGGATGTGCTCGACATCTGCCGCACCGGCGTGGGCTGAGCGAGCCATCGGATCCATCTGGAGGGGAGCCCCTCGGGGTCAGGGGCCATGGCTCTCCATGGTGTCCAGGGCCGTGCCGCAGGCCGGCGCTGAGGGATACACGAGGATTTCACTGCGTCCCGCTCCCCTGCAGCGGTGATACGGCGACTTCAGTCCGAAGGCTGTGCCGTTGCGCTCGAACCGGCATTGGCGCAGCCGCGCCGCCTCCACCGCGGTGATGGGGCGGCAGCGGGCTGTTGCCGGTTGCCGCCAGTCGAAGCCATAGCCGCCTACGGGCGTGAGCTCGGAGAGGAACGCGCTCAGACGGAAGCCGGGCTCGCCGGGGTAGGTGATGTCGGCGATCAGCCAGCGACCGCCGGCAGCCGCTTGCAGCAGGTAGTGCAACGGCACCGGCTCCTCCCGCGGGTGGTTGCGGAGCCCGGCCTGCACAGCCACCAGCGCCTCGAGACGGCCATCGGCGGCAGGGGCACAACGGAGCACCCTGGCGCCGAAGGTGCTCACCTGGGTGCCGCTGAACACGTCGAAGTCCACGAACCCCCCGTCGGCAGGGCCCAGCCGGTAGGCCGCCTGCAGCTGCTCCAGCAGTTCTGGCGTGAAACGGGCGCTCTGGCTCGTGAGGTCGACCGGCCCCCGCGCGTGCTGCCGGGCGAGATGCCAGCGGTAGAGCCCGTCGATCTGAGCCACCGCTGCTGCCGGGCATGGCGCTGCCCCCGTCATGCTGCCCGTGGGCGCGGCGGCCAGTCCCAGCATCGGCAGCATCAGCACCGCCGCAGCTGAGGACGCTGCAAGGGCTGCGGGCGCCTGTCCTGAAGCCCCTCCAGCGCTGCGACCACGATCCTGAGGATGAGCTGGCATGGGAGCCGCCAACGGAGCTGATTCCATGGCTGATTCCATTGTGAGCCGCTCGCGATGCGCGCCAATCCCCTGCTCGCCGTGGCCTTCGCGCCCGCCATCGAGGCCGTCGGCCTCGGCTGAGGGGAGTGGCCTGCTGTGCAGGTGGTGTGCATCTGCGCACAGCGCCACGGAGCGGGTGTCTGCCGCTACAGCTCGCTCCGAGCGGTCTGCCTACAACCACCCCACACCTTGGACCCGGCCCCTGGCTGCGATCCCCAGCGCCGTACCAGCTCCATCGCCGCATAAGCCATGACCTCTGAACAGGCCGCCCAGTTGATCGACAACACGCTCGATCTGGTCCACCAGCGCCTGCAGGACCTCCAGGCCCAGTGCCTCAGCCAGGAACACAGTGCCCTGGCCGCCGAGTTCCGCGAGTGGCGCCATCCCACCGGTGGCCACATTGACCTGATGGTCTTCCCCGGTCTCGCCAATTCCTGAGCCAATCTGCCCCCGGCTGCCTGGAGCTGGTCCTGCCCAGGCTCATCCCTGGTCAGGCTCCTGCCCAGCCCGGTATCCAGGCAGGGGGCCACTGGTCTGCATCAGCCAGCGCCAGTAGAGCCAGCCGAGGCCCGGTCCGGCCGCCAGGCCCACCAGGAGTGATCCCACCAGGATCCTGCTGGTGAATGACCAGCCCAGCTGCCACACCGCCCCGCTGCGGAGGGTGTCGAGCCCGGGCCAGCCCATGCCGGGACCGAGCAGCAGGCAGCCCAGCTTGAAGTTGAACCAGTACAGGGGCAGGTAGGTGAAGGGATTGCTGATCCAGGTGCCCGCCGCCGCCAGCAGGTGATTGCCGCGCACCACGCTGGCCAGGGCCACGCCGAGCAGGGTCTGCAGTCCGAAGAAGGGAAAGCAGCCGCAGAACACCCCGGCGGCCAGGCCCCGGGCCCGCTGGCCGGGGTTGCCCTCCTGGTGCCAGAGCCACTGGATGGCCCGCCGGATGGACCGCACCACGGGGACATGCGGTCGAAACTGGAACGGACGCAGCG
>NZ_JBKKKY020000031.1:0-32153 GCF_046613545.2 Aphanothece microscopica RSMan92
CCCGGCTGCAGAGCGCTGTGCCGGCCGCCCCGTGGAGCGAGGTCGAGCCGCGCCTGCTGGAGCAGCTGAACGGCCCCCTCGAGGAGGCCTTCGCCAGCTTCGACCAGACTCCGGTCGCGGCGGGCAGCATCGGCCAGATCTACCGGGCTGAGCGTCCCGATGGTCGTGCGGTGGCGGTGAAGGTGCTGCGACCGGGCATCGAGCGGCAGGTGGAGGAGGACGGTCAGCTGCTCCGCCAGGTGGCTGCTCTGGCGGCCCAGACGCCGCTGGGCTCCCGCTACGACCTGCCCGGGCTTGCGGACCAGCTGATGTCGGCCCTCGAGGGCGAGATCGACTTCCGCAGCGAGGCGCGCCACACCCAGCGGCTCGCGGAACTGCTGCAGCGCTCCTCCTTCGTGGGCGATGGAACCCTGCGGGTTCCGCGGGTCTTTGCCGAGATCTCGGGTCAGCGGATGCTGGTGCTGGAGTGGCTCGACGGCGATCCGATCCTGAGCGAGGCCGGCAGGGCTGCCCTGCGGGACAGTCCCAACGGTCTCGACGGTGCCACCAGCCATCTGCTCGGCGCCTTCGTGGAGCAGTTCTTCGTGGAGGGCTTCTTCGACGCCGATCCCCATCCCGGCAACCTGATGGTGGCGCCGGATGGCACCATCACCCTGCTCGATCTGGGCATGGTGGGGAGTTTCGATCCCCGCACCCGCACGTTGGTGCTGGATCTGGTGCTCGCCCTGATCAACGAGGACCCCGCCAGGGCGACCGACCTGCTGGTGCAGCTGGCCCCGCCCCGCGAGGACGCCGTCGACCGCCGCCGCCTGCGGCGCCAGCTGGATCAGCTGATTCGCTCCAACTTCGCCAAGCCCCTCCACCAGCTCAACTTCGCCCTGTTTCTGGCGGATCTGCTGCAGATCGCCAACGCCTGCGGTCTGCTGGTGCCCGGCAACCTCGGCCTGTTCGTGAAGGCCGTCACCAACCTCGAGGGGGTGGGCCGGGACCTCAACCCCGACTTCTGCTTCACCGAGGCGATGAAGCCCCTGGTCACCCGGCTGATGGCACGCGCCCTGCTGCTGCCGCAGCAGCGGGTGCTGCAGTTCGGCCTCGACCTGCGCAGCCTGGTGCTGGAGTCGCCCCGGCAGCTGAGTGGCCTGCTGCAGCGCTTCAGCGGGGACGACCTGGTCTTTGCCTTCCAGCTCCAGGGACTGGAACGCCTGCTCGGCAATCTCGACGTGCTCTCCCGCCGGATCGCCCTGGCGATCCTGGTGGCCTCCCTGTTGCTCAGTGCCACGGTGATGGCCACCCAGTCCGAGCTGCAGCTGCTGCGGCAGCTCAGTGAGGGGCTGTTCATCGCCGCCAACGTGCTCGGTGTCTGGCTGGTGGTCTCGCTGATGCGCTCCGGCCGCCGCTGATCCCCCTAGGGTCGCGGCGGTCGCCAATCCAGCCGTGGTCCAGTCCCCCAGCTGCATGGCCACCCGCCTGGCCTCCCTGGGCCTGACCTGCGCGGCGCTGCTCCCCGTCCCTGTGGCCAGCCGGACCCTCAGGGTCGGCATCAGCGGCACGGAGCCCTTCCTGATCCAGCAGCAGGGCGAGATCACCGGCATCAGTGCGGATGTCTGGCGGGAGGTCGCCCTCGAGCAGTCCCTCGACTACCAGCTGGTGCCGCAGCCGAACACGGCGGCCAACCTCCAGGCGGTGGCCCGTGGCGAGATCGATCTGGCCATCGGCCCGATCAGCATCACGCCGGAGCGGCTCAGCAGCGGCGCCGTGGAATTCACCCAGCCCTATTTCTTCGGCCATGTGGGTGTGCTGGTCTCCCAGCGCGAAGGTGGCCTCTGGCAGCGCATCCGGCCGTTCTTCCGCACGGCGGCTCTCACCTCGATCGGGGTGCTGCTGCTGTCCCTGTTCCTCGTGGGCAACCTGATCTGGCTGGCGGAACGGCGGCGCAATCCTGGCCAGTTTCCGCGCCCCTATCTGCAGGGCGTGGGCAATGGCATGTGGTTCGCCATCGTCACGCTCACCACGGTGGGCTACGGCGATCGCTCCCCGGTCACCCGCACTGGCCGCGTGATCGCCGGGGTGTGGATGATGATCACCCTGCTGGCGGTCTCCTCGATCACGGCCGGCCTGGCCTCCGCCTTCACCCTGGCGCTGGCCCAGGTTCCCGGCGACGGCATCCGCACGCCGGATGATCTGCGGAACCGGCCGGTGGCTGTGGTCCTCGGCACGACCAGCGAGAAATGGGGCCGGATCAGCGGCGCCTTTGTGAAGCCCCAGCCCACCCTGGAGACGGCGGTGGCCGAGCTGGAACGCCGGGCCGTCGATGCCGTGATCTACGACGCCCCGGCCCTGCGCTACCACCTGCGCCAGCACCCGCATCTCGACATGCGCCTGGCCCGCTTCATCCTGGCCCAGGAGACCTACGGCTTTGCCCTCAGAGCCAACAGTCCCCTGGAGCGTCCCCTGGATGTGAGCCTGCTGCGGCTGAGCCGCTCCGGCCGTATCGACGCCATCCAGCGCAACTGGCTCGAAGTGTCGGGCACGACCAGCGGCTGAGCCGCGATGGCTGAGGGGGCAGCCCTTCGCGGCTTCAGGCCGGCCCCAGGCTCTCCCCAGTCTCTCCCCAAGCTCTAGGTATTCCCTCCTAATTGGCTGCCTCGGTCGGCATCGCTACCGCCAGGGGGGGTGGCACAGGTCTTGGGTGGATTCACCCCTGGCCCCATGGCCTCGTTATCTGAATCCGCTGATGACCACCACCCTCTCCTCCCCCACCGCGCTCGAGACGAGCCAGCCGATGGATCCCGCCACCGCCTTCGCCGCCGTGGCCCTGGCGGCGGTCTCCTGGGATGGCGTGCTGACCATGGCCGGATCCCGTGCCCTGCGGCACTGCCTCGATTACCGCACGCCGTTTCGCAGCTACAGCCCCGAGCGGATGGTCGAACTCCTCGATGGACTGATGGCGACCCTGCGCCAGCAGGGGCCGCAGCACCTGATGGTGATGGCGGCGGAGGTGCTCAATCCGGAGCAGCGCGCCACCGCTTACGCCGTGGCTGCGGAGATCATGCGCTCCGATGGCCCCCTCGAGGATGACGAGCGCAACATCCTCAGCAACCTCGCCGCCGTGCTGGGTCTCTCCGACGCCGTGACCATCCCCGTGCATTCGGTCATGGACCTGCTCCATGCCGACCTGGCCTGAGGCCCGTGCTGGATTGATGACATCCGACCCCTGTCGGTCGGTCTGGTACCAGCAGCTACGCCATGGCCGGCGATGTTTTCGTGAAACTTCACGATATTCGGTGTCGTGCCATGGCGTTGTCCCGTCGTGTCGAGATCCTGCCGTTCAGTGGTAACCGCTCCGGTCAGGCCTACTTCTCCCAGCCCCAGCCCAGCGATGAGACCCTGATTGCCGAGATCGGCACCCAGGCGTCCTGCGAGCTGTTCTGCCACCGTCATCAGACCGACCAGCTGATGGTGCTGCGGGGTGCGATCGATCTGGTGGTGCTTCAGGAGCGCACCCTGCGCCGGATCTGCCTGCGTGAGGATGAGGGGGCCTGGGTGCGCATTCCGCCCGGTGTGCCCCATGGTGCGATCAACCGCGGCCGCACCCCGGCCCTGCTTGTCAATGCGGTTCTGCGCCACGGCCCCAGCGATGCCCGCGATTACCGGCCCCGGCAGGTCCCCCAGGCCCTGCTGGAGGACTGGAAGGCCCTCACCCTCGCCTAGATCGGGGAGAATGCGCCCCATCAGCACAAGGCACGAGATGCGTCGGCCCCCGGTTCTGGTTCTCTGTGCCGTGGCGGCGGCGCTGCTCTTCGGTCTGCTCCCTCACCCACCGCTGGCTGCCCAGGGTGCCGCGGCCGAGCCGTTCCGCGCCGCACCGGTGCGCGGGCCGGTGGCCGTGATCAGCGGTGAGGGGGGAAACATCGGGGTGCTCACCGGCCCGGAGGCCACCCTGCTGGTGGACGCCAAGTTCGAACGAACGGTGGCGCCGGTGCTGGCTGCCGTCCAGGCCCTGGGCGGCCAGGATCCGGCCTGGTTGATCAACACCCACTTCCACTTCGATCACACGGACGGCAATGCCGGGTTCGCCCGTCGTGGGGCGACGATCGTCGCGCAGGAGAAAGTCCGCACCCGTCTGGCCCAGGGATCCAGGATCGCGGCCTTTGACCGGGTGACCCCGCCTGCGCCGCCCGAGGCCCTGCCGGTTGTGACCTTCGAGCAGAAGCTGCGTCTCCACATCGACGACGAGACCGTCGACCTGCTGCATCTACCCGCGGCCCACACCGACACGGACGCGATCGTGCACTTCGTCAGGGCTGATGTCATCCATACCGGTGATGTGTGGTTCAACGGCAGCTATCCGTTCATCGACACCGGCCATGGCGGCACCCTGGCCGGGGCGATCGCCGGTGTGGATCGGGTGCTGGCTCTGGCCGGACCCGAAACCCGGATCATTCCAGGCCATGGCCCGGTGGGGGGGAAGGACGATCTGGAGAGCTACCGCGCCATGCTGGCCCTAGCCCTGGAGCGGCTTTCGGCCCTGAAGCAGCAGGGGCTCAGCCTCGAGCAGGTCGTCGCCGCCCAGCCCCTGCTGGATCTGGAGGCGCGCTGGGGTCAGGGACTGTTCCCGGGTGACCGCTGGATTGCGGTGATCTGGGAGGGCTTCTGAGCTGGCCGAGACCTGAGCCAGGGGGCAGGATC
This sequence comes from Aphanothece microscopica RSMan92, assembly GCF_046613545.2. NCBI lineage: Bacteria > Bacillati > Cyanobacteriota > Cyanophyceae > Chroococcales > Aphanothecaceae > Aphanothece > Aphanothece microscopica. Next base: position 4,690 of record NZ_JBKKKY020000031.1, read on the forward strand.
GGCCAGGGGACAGGATCGGCGACCACCCTGAAGCTTCAGTCAGTCGAGGGCGATCCGCTCGAGGCTGCGCGGAGCGGTCGTGAGCGATGCCCCCAGGGTTGGGGTCAGTTGATCCAGCAGCAGAAAGGCCGGCACCATCAGGATGGCGCCCACCGCCACCGAGGTGATGAGGTGAACCAGCACGGCATCGTCGGTGGATGCCCATCGCGAACCGGACCGAGCAGACGTCCAACCACTTCGCGGGGATGTCTGCTCGTTGCTCTGGTGGTTCATGGTGACCTGAAGCACCCGTGCGGCTTGACACGGCCCGATCAATCTGAACCTAAAAGTGCATCCCACCCACCACCAGCGAGCCCGGACGTTCTGTCGCCTCTCGTTTCACTCCTTAAGAAGAGGACACATCCTTCAGTACTGGACATCTCCACCCGGGCAGTACTGGACATCTCCAGTCGGGACGGGACACGTGCCATAACACCATGGCCGCCGTCCGGCGCTGCCCAGGCGGTGCGGAGTGCTGGCGTTGCTGTCGGCGTCTTCTGCGGCGCCTGTGTCCTGTGGAATGGCTGACACCACCACCCTCCTCCCGCCGGGATCTCTGCCATGGATGAAGCCAGCCTGCGCCTCCTGTTCAGCCGGGATTACGGAACTCCCGCTCCGGGTGAAGAGCTGTGGCGCTCCCACTACGCCGAGGACGTTCACTTCCAGGACCCCACCCAGGAGCGTCAGGGTCTTCAGGCCTACATCCGGGCCCAGGAGGGACTGCTCAGCCGCTGCGATGACGTGAAGCTCGAGCCCGCCGCCATTGCGATCGCGGGCAGGACCGCCTTCATCGAGTGGGTGATGGGTCTGAAGATCAAGGGCATCGAGTTCATCTATCCCGGCACGACCCGCCTGCTGCTCGACGATGCCGGCAAGATCGTCGACCACCGTGATTACTTCGATTTCGTGGGGCCGACCTTTGCGCCTGTCCCGGTCATCGGTGGGTTCGTGCGCTGGCTCTACGGCCGCTTCGTCGGCTGAACGTCCCAGTCACGCAGTGCCTCCAGGCCGGCGGCCACCGGCTCCCGGTCTTCCACCCGTGTGCCGTGGCCCCGGAGCAGCGGGATTTCCATGCTGTACCCCTCCCGGTGCAGCCAGTGGGCCAGGGGATTGATCTCGGCCGTCTGGATCGGGCCGTTGGGTCGAGGCGTTGGGGTCGAACTGATGGGCACGAGCCGATGAGTGAAGATACTCATCTGCGCCATTTGGTGCCAGCGACCACTGTCTTGCCGGTTCCGATCCCCAAGAGTCGAATCGCTGCTGCTGGGGGCCGCCATGCTCGACTGTGGTTATCGGAATGAGCGCGCCCATCTGGTGATCCTCTGCTGCATCGCAGCCGATGGCTTCCGACTGGAGCGGGTGATCTTCCCGTTTGAATTGCTCACCTTTCTGGCCCCGCCCGGCGCCACGGTGCTGATCTACGGCCCCACCGCCGACGACCCCGAGCTGCTGGAGCAGTTCGATGCCGACACGTTGTTGCTGGGCCTTCAAGCCAGCGATCAGCATCCCCTGTTGCCCGCCAGCATGGAAGCGATGCTGCGGGATCTGCGCCAGCGGTACGCCTGCGAGCCCAGCCCGGAGAACCGCCAGCGGTTGACCCAGCTGGAGCAATCGTTGATCCACTACCTGCCGGGCATGGCTTGATCTCTGCCGCGGCGGATGGACGGTTCACCGCCCATCTGAGCCCGTTCCCCAGGCGTTCTGTCCCGCCAGAATGGCGCAAAGTCCCTGCTGAGTTCGTCATGACCTCCATCCAGCCGATGAGGAGTGGACCTCCCTCCGCCCTCGTGGCGCCGGTGCTGGGTCTGGCGGCCATCGGAGCCCTGGTGGTGCTTCCCCTGGTCGTGCTCGCCGCGATTCCCCTGGTCGTGGCCACGGTGATGGCGGTCGGTGGTGTCCTGGTGCTCGGACTCACCGTCTGGGCCTGCATCGAGGGACTGGCTGCCCTGGAGCGGTGGATGGAGCGGGACTCCCGTTTCCAGCGCTGAGCCGGCCATGAAGGCCCTGACCGCTCACCTTCAGAGCTGCGGCCCCAGAGCTGCTGACCTTGAGAAACGGGCCAGCTCTTGAGATCCCGCTCCGTTCAGGTCGAGCCATCAGGGTCCAGCCCTGCAGCCTGGTCAACGGCTGGCCTCCCGCCGAGGGTGAGGCCCCGGCGCTGAACTTCAAGGCTGAATCCATGGCTGAGCTCCGAACCCGGGCGCTGCCGCCACCAGCGGATCAGGCCAGCCAGCTTGATCAGCACCATGCCGCACCACAGCACCAGGGCCAGGGTTTCGGCGCTGAGGGATCCCATGGCAGTGCTGCCGTGCTGTGTCCCACTGTGGCGTGTGCCGATCGCCGCTCGGCTGGGGCGGTGCCGGTACGATGGCAAGCTGCGTACGTCGCCGATCCCTCTGCGCCAGCCGTTCTCCTCAGGACGTTCTCCTCAGAACATGCCCCGCTGATCGTTCTGGCTGCCTCAGACTCTCGGCTCCAGCTTTCCCGTTGTGCCTCGCCTGGTTCCATGACCATGTCCCCAGCTGAACGGGTCCGACGGGTGAGCCGCGAAGATGCTCTGGAACAGCTGGATCTTTCCACCGTTGCCCAGGCCTATCGCTCCGGTGAGCCCGTGTACCTGGGCCGGGGCGATTTCTGGAAATGGGAGAATGACGGCATCCCAGGCTGGCTCATCCCCCAGCTTCAGGATCTCGGTTTTCTTCCCTGAGGCGCGGCACTGACATGCTGCACTGAGGTACGGCACTGAGTTGGGGCAGTGGGGTTCAGAACCTCGACATTGCCTCGATCTTCGCCAGCTTCTGCGCTTCGAGTCCCGACAGTTCGTCAAGGTCGAGCAGGCCCTCCTTCACCAGGCTGGCGAACACGAACAGAATCCCCTGCAGGCGGAAGTCGAAACGCCCTTCGATGGTGTGGCGTTCGATGCTGAGGTAGTCGTGGAGTTTCCAGACCGTTTCGGCAGTCTCAAGACCCTCCACACTGGCTCTGACCCGTTGAATCAGCTGGTCGATCGCTCGGCTGTAGGCACGGTCGAAGGCATCACGGGCGATCGACTGTTCGGTTTCAGTCCAGCCCTCCAGCGTGGTCTCCATGGCGTAGGGGCATCCCGGGATGATCGTGTATTCAAGGCTACCGAGGTTCCACGGCCCGCCGCGAGCCTGTGCTGCGGCAAGGCGAACCACGGCAGGCTCGGCTGCTCATGGTGCTCCCGGTGGTAGCCGAAGTGGTAACAGGCCAGCAGGGATGCCCACACCGGCAGGTCCAGACTCGTGGCTGCGGCGCCCTGGCCGTTACGCCCTGCCGAGCCGGCGCGCTGGTGGCGGTGGGGAAGATAGGTGCCGAAGGCAAACAACTGAAGCGAACTGAGCAGCAGGGGCAGCGTGCAGAGCAGCAGCACGGTGGTGCAGGCGCTGCTCCAGCTGTGCGCTCCGCCGAGACGGCAGAACAGGCCGAGCAGAGCCCAGCCGCCGAGTAGCCGGCCCATCTGGCGCGGCGAGAGGTAGCCCCCCATGAAGCGCAGATACCAGCGCAGCAGGCCTGCCTGCGGATCAGGGTGAAAGTCGGGATCCCCCGGCGTCGCCTCCGCCTGGTGGTGCTGATGGTGGTTCCGCTGGCATGGGCCATAGGGCAGGGCGGCATACAGCCCCAGGCAGAGGGCGCCCAGCCTGATGTTCCAGCGCGGGTGGTCCGGCAGCAGCACACCATGCATGGCATCGTGGCCCACGATGAACAGTCCGGTCTGGAGCATGGTGCGGCCGAGCACGGCCAGGGCCAGCAGGGGGAAGGCCAGCTCGAGCACCTCGAGTCTGAGCAGGCTGACCAGGGTGATCAGCCAGCCCAGCACGATGGCGGCGGCCGGCAGCAGTCCCCCGTAGCGGGTCGGGATCACGGCATCGGCCTGAAGCATGGGGGCTTCAGCGTTGTGCTCAACGGGCGAACTTCAGCAGTTCGGCTGGCGAGGCCAGCAGGTCGATGGCCACAAAGTAGATCTTGCCTTCCGGGTTCAGCAGAAAGCGCCAGGCCACGTTCATGCCCACACCGGCACCGAACCAGGGGGTCTGCACCTTGCCGGTCACCTTGATCTGGGTGAATTCGCCCTCGGTGGGCTCGGCATAGCCACGCTCCGGCAGAAGTCGGAGGTTCTGGCAGTCTTCCCGGAAGAACCGCAGGATTGCATCGGTTCCCACGATTGGCTTCTGGAAGGGCGGCTGCAGAGCACCGTCCGGCAGGAAAAGTTTGATCAGATTGTCGAAATCGTTCGCATTCAGCAGATCCATATAATTATTCACCGTCGGGTTGATCACGCCCTCGATGAACACCTTGACCCGCTTCTCCTCGGGCGTGGGGTTCACAACAGGCTCCATCACCCGTTGTCCTTCGCCCTTCTCGGGGTCGTAGCCCATGTCCACGACGAAGTTACGCAGCAGGGTGATCTGCTGCCCCTGATCCACTTCCTTCAGTGAATTGAGCACGGCGGTCGCATTGGCGGAGAGGCGGTAACCCTCAGGAATCGGTGCCACGATTCCCTGAGCCATCCACTCGCCCAGCTGGTACCAGAAACCCAGCTTGATGTTGACAGACCAGTTGGAGTAGGTGCGGCAGATCGGTGTGTCCGTGCGATTGGTCAGATCGCACATCGCCTGGCTCTGCTGGGCGAAGTCCATCGCCTTGATTTCATTCAGCACCCCCTCGGCAAACTGCATCCGGGCCGCGCCGGGGGCTGCAATGGTGATGGTACGCCCCATTTCGAGGTAGGCGAACCAGATCAGGGCAAGTTGGTCTTCGGCGCTGAGCAGCCTGAAGCGCGCCGTGATGGCGGGGACCACGTCCGCCTGCAGCGTTTCCGGAAAGATCTTTGTGGCCTTCTCAATTGTGAACATGGTTCATGTCTCCCAGTTGATGTGTAGCCCTCCCCAACCTAGACGTTGCGCTGAACCCGCTTGCAGCGGCTTCAGCCGGGCACCACGGCACAGGCGATGCGGGCACCCCCACCCCCAAGCGGCGGGGTGTCGCTGTAAGTGTCACCGCCGGCATGCACGATCAGGGCTTTGCCCGCCAGATCCCCCACCCGGAGTCGGGGGGCGCGCACCGGCAGACGGGCGCTGCCATCAGCGGCCACCACCAGGCGGCTCAGGTCTCCCCGGTGTCCGTTGCCGTCCGGGCCGAGGTGATGGCCGCTGCCGTCGGGGTCCCAGTGCCCCCCGGCGCTGAGGCCAGCCACCGGGCCCTCCTCAGCGTCGCCGGGGCCGCAGTCACCGAGGGCATGGAGGTGGAAACCATGCTCGCCGGGTGGCAGGTCCTGCAGATCCGGCAGGATCACCAGCCCCTCGGGGCTGTCCCGCAGGCTGAGCGAGCCGAGGCTTGCGTGCACCCCCTCCGCGTCGATCCTGCGCAGGGCAACCCGGAGCTCCTGATCAGCTCCCGCTGCCAGGGGGAGAAACAGCAGCAGGCTGAGCAGGCAGGCCAGGAGCACCGCCAGCAGGGCGGGGTTCCAGGGTGACTCGTGCCCAACACCTTGCCGCAGCTCCATGCCCTCGGCTCCACCGTGGTTCCGGGAAGACCCTAGGCAGTGGCGGCCTGCGCTAGGCATGGACCACGGGTGAGCACTGCCGTCCCGTCGCCCTGGGCCGTTCCGCCTCTCCGGTCCCGCCATTCCATTCGCCCTTTGCCGACCTGCCCGCATGACCACCGCCACCAAGCCGCAGATCCTGGCCGCGGCAAGCGTCTGGCTTGCCGTGGTGCTGAATCTCGTGCCGGGTCTGGGCACCGGTTACATCTACCAGCGACGCTGGAGGGCCTACTGGCTCACCTCGGCGATTGCGACACTCTGGTTCGTGGCCGGTGCCATGCAGACCCAGGGGTTGGATCCCGTGCTGATGGCCGATCGTCTTCAGCGCAGCCGACTGATCGGCCTGGGGGGATTCCTGCTGATCGCCGCCGTCACGGCCTGGGAGGCCGGCAGGGCGGGCGTCCGGGCCCGACAGGACACCGTGTGACGGCGCCAGCCACCGCCACGCCCAGCGGCAGAACACTTCCCCCTGAGGGTCGCCTCCTGGGCCTTCCCCTTCAGGGACGACCGTCCGGATCGACCGGCAGGCCCCGCCAGCCCAGGGCCGCGCGTCGAGCCAGCAGCAGCAGGGGGTAGAGCAGCCTGGCGCGGCCCGTTCCGGCCATCAGCGGCGCCAGCACCTGGAGGAGCGCTGAGCTGGGTCTCATGCGCGCGCTGATCCAGGCCAGCGCCTCGGCCCCGTGCAGGACCCGATCGCCGTCGAGCACCACGGCCCCATCCCGCAGGTGGAAACCGCGGGCGGCCAGTTGATGGCGCAGGGAGCCATCCGCCCGACCATCACGGATGGCCAGCCCTGGAATGCCGCTGCGCAGCTCGCTGAGTTCAGCGAAGTGGCGGCAGAACGGGCAGCCGCCGTCGAACACCAGAACCATGGGGGAGGAGGCCGGGGTCACGGGAGAAGGGGAAGCCAGGATTCGATCGTCCACCTTGCAGCACGTTCGCTCCGCTGCTGAAGCCTCCCCGTCAGAGGGGGCGCCTCCCCCTACCCTGAACCGACCCTTCCAGAGCGGCATGCTGCTCGCCCTCTCCTGGCCTCCGCAGGCCTATCTGTGGTTCAAGACCCTCCACATCGTGGGGGTGGTGGTGTGGTTCGCGGGGCTCTTCTACCTCGTGCGCCTGTTCATCTACCACCGGGAGGCCGCGGAGCTGGATCCCCCCCTGCGCGAGGCCTTCGAGGCGCAGTACGGCCTGATGGAGCGCCGGCTGGCCAACATCATCACCACCCCGGGCATGGTGGTGGCCGTGGTCTGTGCCGTCGGTCTGCTCACTGTCACGCCCACCTGGCTGCATCAGAGCTGGATGCACGCCAAGCTCGCCTTCGTGGCCGCGCTGCTCGCCTACCACGCCTTCTGTTACCGCCTGATGGGGCAGCTGCAGCGGCGGGAGTGCCAGTGGAATGGCCGGCAGCTCCGCGCCCTCAACGAACTGCCCACCCTGCTGCTGGTGATCGTGGTGATGCTGGTGGTGTTCAAGGACCAGTTCCCCACCGGAGCCGCCACCTGGTTCATGGTGGCGCTGGTGGTGTTCATGGCCGCCTCGATCCAGTTCTATGCCCGCTGGCGTCGGCTCCGCTCCGAGCGCCTGGCCGCAGAAGGCTGAGCGGCATGGCGGCTGCGCGTTCTGCCCATCCCCTTGCCGCCGTGCTGCGGCAGGTCGATCCCGCCAGCTGTCCGACCCGGTTCAACTTCCACTGCCACACCACCTGCAGCGACGGCAGCCTTGCCCCCGCGGCCCTCGCGGACCAGGCGCTCGCCCTCGGTCTGGAGCACCTGGCCGTGACCGATCACCATGCGACCGGAGCCCATGGCGAGATCCACGCCACGTTCGAGCGGGCCGCCGGCGAGGGCCGCCCGGCTCCCACCCTGTGGCGCGGGGTGGAGATCAGCTGCCTGCTCGAGGGATGCCTCGTCCACGTGCTGGGCCTGGGATTCGCCGAAGAGCACCCGAGCCTGCACGCCTATCTGCAGGGCCAGGCGGTGGTCGGAGCGGCTCTGCGGGCCGAGGCTGTGGTGGAGGCCATCCATGCGGCCGAGGGCCTGGCCCTGCTCGCCCATCCCGCCCGGTACCGGCTGCCCTTCCAGCGGCTGATCGCCGCCGCCGACCGGCTGGGCTTCGATGGGGCCGAGGCCTGGTACGACTACGGCCTCCAGCCACGCTGGTCGCCCACCCCCCTGGTGTGCGAGAGCATCGCCCGGGAGCTCTCGCAGCGGCGGCTATTGATGAGTTGTGGTACGGATACCCATGGTCTGCACCTCCACGGCCGCTAGGGTTTGCTGACGCTTTCCCCTTGCCTGTCGATGGGTCTGTTTGATCGCCTGTTCTCTTCCGGCTCCGGCGCGAACAGCGCCCCTGCCGCCAAGCCCAACCCCCGCAAGCAGTCGGAGGCAGTGTTCCTCGATGCCGATGCCTCCAGCAGCCTGGGTGACGTCAACCTGATGAAGCGGTCGAACACGATCCGCCACACGTTCCCGGGCACCGCCGCCAGCCCTGGTACCAAGGAGATGGTCGCGGAGGTCTCCTCGATGGAGGCCAAGGTCGAGAAGATGTCCGAAGGCCTGCCCGGCGCGGGCCGCGCCGAGGCCGACATCAACCTCACCGGCGGGGTGCCCAAGCCGGTGAAGAAGACCTTTGCCCAGCAGATGTCGCCAGCCCAGCTGGAGCAGCGCCGCAAGGGATCAGCCGTGGGCGTGAACGTGCCCGGTGGCCCCGCGGCCATCAAGAAGGAGGCCGACCAGGCCTCCAGCGCAGCGGCGTCCCAGCCCCAGATCGCCCAGCAGGCTCCGGCCAAGCCCGGTGAGATCGATCCCTTCCGCCAGATGGTGCGCGAGCTCAACAGCTGAACCGGCGCCCACCCCGCACCGCCCATCCGGCCGGCCGCCGTCAGGGCTCCATTCGGCGCCCTCTTCAGGGCCCTCTTCAGCGTCCCTGGCTGGTCAGGGGCGCTGCTCGATGAGGGCTTCGCTCTCCAGCACGAGCTGCCGCAGTCCCCGGAGCTGCGCTTCGGTGGCCCCCTCCCAGAGGCCCCGGTGATGGGCTTCCAGCAGTCGCTCGGCCATGTCCCGCAGGGCCCAGGGGTTGGCGCGCTCCAGGAAGCGGCGCACCTCTCCATCGCCCAGCCAGCTCTCCCAGAGGGCGCCGTAACTCCAGTCCGGTACCCGTCCGGTGCTGGCGTCGTAGGCGAACAGGTAGTCGAGGCTGGCGGCCATCTCGAATCCCCCCTTGTAGCCGTGCTCCCGCATCGCCTGGATCCAGCGGGGATTGAGCACCCGGCTGCGCAGCACCTTGTCCAACTCCTTCTCCAGCCGGTGCAGCCGCGGCCTGCTGCTGCGCGAATGGTCGCCGAACCACAGGGCCGGGGCTGATCCCTGCAGAGATTCGGCGGCCGCACTCAGCCCGCCCTGAAACTGGTAATAGTCGTCGGAATCCAGCAGGTCGTGCTCCCGGTTGTCCTGGTTGTGCAGCACCACCTGCACCGCCCCCAGTCGCTGCTCGAGGCCCTGCCGATCCGCTGCGGCATCGATCATCCCGGGGGCCCCGTCGCCCGCCGGCCCGTAACGCCAGCAGCTCCAGCTCAGAAAGGCCTCGCCCAGATCCGCGCGGCTGTCCCACTCCCCGCTGTGGATCAGCCCCTGCAGGCCGGCTCCGTAGGCCCCCGGCGCTGAGCCGTAGACGCGCGCGCTGTGACCGTCCTGCCGGGCGGCCTCGGCCAGGGGATTGGCGCTGCCCTCTTCGCTCAGGGCGGCCACCATCGCCGTGGCCCGGTTCATCCAGCCCACCAGCTGGGGAAAGGCGTCGCGGAACAGACCCGAGATCCGCAGGGTCACATCGACGCGGGGGCGCCCCAGCAGCCGCAGTGGAATCACCTCCAGGTCCACCAGGCGCCGGGTGGGTCCGTCCCAGACCGGACGGACCCCCAGCAGGGCCAGGGCCTGGGCGATGTCCTCGCCGCCGTTCCGCATCGTGCTGGTGCCCCAGACGGAGAGGGCCAGGTTGCGCAGATGTTCCCCCTCCTCCTGGAGGTGGAGCTCCAGCAGCAGCTCCGCGCTGCGTCGGCCCAGGTCCCAGGCGGCCTCGGTGGGCAGGCCGCGCAGATCGACGGAATAGAAGTTGCGGCCGGTCGGAAGCAGATCCGGGCGCCCCCGGGTGGGCGCCCCCGCCGGGCCGGCGGCAATGCGCCGGCCCTCCAGCCCCTCCAGCAGGGCCCGCCGTTCGGCATCGGCACAGGCCAGCAGCCGGGGCTTCCACTGCTGCTGCAGGTTGGCCACCACTGCCGCGGTGGCCGGGCCCGGCGTGCCCTCGTCGGCAGCTGCCCACTCCTCGGCAGGCCCTTCGCGCGGCGCCGCGAGCACCAGGCGGCAGAGCTCCAGGGCCCGCTCCTCCAACAGCGCCACCCCGTCTCCGACACAGCGCAGCCGGCTCGTGGCGTTCAGTCCGGCCGCCCGCAACCGCTGTAGATCGGCGGCCTCCAGGGGCTGCTCCTCCGGGTCCGTCCAGGGGTCGAACGCGAGGCCCAGGTCCCGGGCCAGGGCCTGGGTGAGACCCGCCACCCCGCCCTGGGGTGCGCGCGCCAGACACAGGAGCAGTTCGGCCAGCCGCTCGCTTCCGGGCAGCTGGCCGTAGGTGTGGAGCCCCAGGCGGATCTGGGCCTCCTTGAGCTCACAGAGGTAGCCGTCCGCCGCGTCGAGCCTGGCGTCCTGATCCGCCTCGGCAGCCAAGGCTGTCAGGGGCAGCTCCAGCTGCTGGAGCAGCTCCAGCAGGGTGGCCCGCAGGGGGGCGCTGCGGGCGCTGCCCAGCTGGCAGGCCTCCCAGTACTCATCGAGCAACGTTTCCAGCCGCTGCAGATCGCCATGCAGCCCAGCCCGGCCGAGGGGCGGGGTGAGGTGGTCGAGGATCACCGCCTGGCTGCGCCGCTTGGCCTGGGACCCTTCGCCCGGATCGTTGACGATGAACGGGTAGAGATGGGGCATGGGGCCCAGGGCCCATTCCGGAAAGCACTGCGGCGAGAGGCCAAGCCCCTTTCCAGGCAGCCATTCGAGGTTGCCGTGTTTGCCGACATGCACGACGGCATGGGCGGCGAAGGTCTGCCGCAGCCAGAGGTACTGCGCCAGGTAGGCGTGGGTGGGGGGCAGGTCGGGGGAGTGGTAGCTGAGGCTCGGGTCGCGGCCGTAGCCCCGTTCCGGCTGGAGCAGCACCACCACATGGCCGAAGGCCAGTCCGCGGACCGGGAAGCCCGGCGGCCCATCGGACGGCCTGGCCAGCCCGGCATCCCGTTCGGGCGGGCCCCACACCGCCTCCAGCCGCTGACGCCCCTCCAGGGGCAGGGTGTCGTACCAGCTCCGGTAACCGACCAGGTCCTGGTGGGCCAGCGCAGGGCGGTGAATGCTCTCGGGGTCGTTGCTCAGCCCGCGCAGCAGGCGTTCGATCAGGGCATCGCCATCGGCCGGCAGGTCGCAGCCCCCGGCGTCCGTCGTGCCGCCGAGGCTGTAGCCGGCCTCCCGCAGCCACTGCAGCATCAGGGCCGTGGAGGCCGGTGTGTCGAGACCGACCCCATTGGCCACTCGGCTGTTCCGGTTGGGATAGTTCGCCAGCACCAGCGCAATCCGACGCTGCGCTGGCGGGGTCTGCCGCAACCGCACCCACTGGCTGGTGAGGGTGGCGATCCAGTCGAGGCGTTCCGGATCGGGCCTGTAGCCCTGCAGTGCCGACACCAGGCGGTCACTGGCCCCCTCGGTCTCCTTGAAGGCCCCGATGCGGGTGGTGATGCGGCCGTCCAGTTCCGGCAGGGCCACCTGCAGGGTCAGGTCGGTGGGGGCCAGGCCGATGCTGCTGGCCTGCCAGAGCCGCTGGGGCTGGCTGCTGCAGAGCAGCTGCAGCACAGGTACCCCGAGGCAGTCCCAGAGCGGCGCACCGAGGCCGGCTTCCTCGAACTGCACCGAGGCGAAGGAGGTGCAGCACAGCACGGCCTCGACCCCTTCCCGTTCCAGCAGATCCCCTACCCCCTGCTGCACGGCCGGGTCCCGCAGGCTGCTGACCCACAGGGCCCGGGGAACCAGTCCCCCGCGCCGCAGCGCGTCCAGGGTCGCCTCCATCAGCGCCAGGTCACCGGCCTGCAGCAGGGCCCGGTAGGCGATGACACCCACCCGGGGGCCGGGCTCCGCACGCCAGTCGTGCGGCAGGGGGTCCGCCTGGCGCTCCACGCATGGCGGGGGGGGCTGTTCGCCGCGCAGGAGCCCCCCGAGGGCCTGCAGCACCGCCCGCACGTTCCGGCTCCCCCCCTCGCGCAGTCCCTGGGCGAGGGCCCGGGCCAGCTCCGGTGCCACCGTGCCGCTGCGGGCGAGGAGCTCCTCGTCGCCGGCCGTGCCGGCCAGCACCACCAGCTGCCGCCGGCCGGGCCGCTCGCGGGCCCAGTCCTCGAGCCGGGCCAGCCCGTAGCTCCAGTGCCCCCGCCCCCCCAGCAGCCGCACCACCACCAGCCGTGCCTGCTGCACGGTGCTGGCCAGGTAGTGATCGATCAGGGCCGGATGGCCCAGGGCGGCCAGATTCAGGCCCCGCAACTCCGCGCCCAGCAGGTCGGGCTCCCTGGCCAGGGCCCGATCGACGCTCACCAGATCGGTGTCGGCACTGGTCAGCAGCAGCACCGGCGCCGGTGGCTGCTCCACATAGCTGCCGCCATCGGGCTCGTCGCCGCCCCCCGGAATCGCCGCCAGTCTGTGCATGGACCCATCCTGCTGGCTGCGGTGAGAAGATCGGGGCCATCCAGCTCCTGCCCGTACCTCCCTCCGCCATGCACCAGTTCCTGCCCTACGCCTGGTTCCATGGCGAGTGCGTGCGGTTCGAGGACGCCACCCTGTCGGTGGCGACCCATGCGCTCCACTACGGCACCGGGGCCTTCGGCGGGATGCGGGCGCTCCCGAACCCATCGGACCCGGGCGAGATCCTGCTGTTCCGGGCCGACCGCCATGCCCGTCGGCTCAGCCAGAGCGCGCGGCTGCTGCTGACCGATCTGAGCGAGGAGACGATCCACCACGCCATCCGTGCGTTTCTGGTCGCGAACCAGCCGGCCTGCCCGGTGTATCTGCGTCCGTTCGTCTACACCAGCGATCTGGGCATTGCCCCGCGTCTGCACAACATCGAGACGAACTTCCTGATCTATGGACTCGAGCTCGGCGATTACCTCTCGCCTGAGGGGGTGAGCTGCCGGATCAGTTCATGGACCCGTCAGGAGGACCGCTCCCTGCCCCTGCGCGGCAAGATCAGCGGTGCCTACATCACCAGCTCGCTGGCCAAGACCGAAGCGGTCAAGAGCGGTTTCGATGAAGCGATCCTGATGAACAGTCGCGGCAAGGTGAGTGAGGCCAGCGGCATGAACCTCTTCATCGTGCGCGACGGCCAGCTGATCACCCCCGGCGTCGACCAGGACATCCTTGAGGGCATCACCCGGGCCAGCGTCATCGAACTCGCCCGGGCCATGGGCCTCGAGGTGATCGAGCGGGCCGTCGACAAGAGCGAGCTGTTCGTGGCCGACGAGGTCTTCCTCAGCGGCACCGCAGCCAAGGTCACCCCGGTCCGTCGGGTGGAAACCACCGACCTCCCCCTGGAACGTCCCGTGATGGAGAGCCTCCGCGAGCGGCTGACCCTGATCACGGAAGGCCGTGATCCCGCCTATGACCACTGGGTGACGCGGATCCGCATCGACAGCTGAGGCCCCGCCCGATGACCCTCGCCAACCCACCGGCCACCCCATCCCCCAGCGGTCAGGCGGAGCCGGGCCGCAGACCCGGCTTTCTCGAGCGCCTGCACGGCCCCGATCGGCCGGTGCTGGTCTTCGACGGGGCCACGGGCACCTCCCTGCAGCAGATGGACCTCACCGCCGAGGATTTCGGTGGGGCTGCCCTGGAGGGCTGCAACGAAGTTCTCGTGTTCAGCCGTCCCGACGCGGTGCAGGCTGTCCACCGGCAGTTTCTGGAGGTGGGTGCCGATGTGATCGAGACGGATACCTTCGGAGCCACCTCCCTGGTGCTGGCCGAATACGACATCGCCGACCAGGCCTTCGCGATCAACCGGCGGGCGGCGGAGCTGGCCCGCCAGATGGCCGATGCCTACAGCACTCCGGAGAAGCCGCGGTTCGTGGCCGGATCCATGGGCCCCACCACCAAGCTGCCCACCCTCGGGCACGTCGACTTCGACACGATGAAGGCCTCCTTCCAGGAGCAGGCCGAAGGCCTGCTGGCCGGCGATGTGGATCTGTTCATCGTGGAGACCTGCCAGGACGTGCTGCAGATCAAGGCGGCGCTGCAGGGCATCGAGGCCGCCTTTGCGACGACGGGCCAGCACCGGCCGCTGATGGTCAGCGTGACCATGGAAACCACCGGCACCATGCTGGTGGGCTCGGACATCGCTGCCGTGGTGGCGATCCTGGAGCCGTTCCCGATCGATGTGCTCGGCCTCAACTGCGCCACCGGGCCGGAGCAGATGAAGGAGCACATCCGCTACCTCAGCGAGCACAGCCCGTTTGTGGTGAGCTGCATCCCCAATGCCGGCCTGCCGGAGAACATCGGCGGCGTGGCCCATTACCGGCTGACACCGCTGGAGATGAAGATGCAGCTGCTGCACTTCGTCGAGGACCTCGGCGTGCAGGTGATCGGTGGCTGCTGCGGCACGACCCCGGCCCACATCGGCGCCCTCGCCGAACTGGCGGCCGAGATGAGCCCCGCCCCCCGGCCGGTGCGCCGCTCTGATGCCCGCGAGGATGGAGCGCCGCGGCCCCTGTTGCACTACGAGCCGGCGGCCGCCTCGATCTACGCCACCACCCCCTACCTGCAGGACAACTCATTCCTGATCATCGGGGAGCGGCTCAACGCCAGCGGCTCCAGGAAGGTGCGCGAACTTCTCGCCGAGGACGACTGGGATGGCCTGGTGGCGATCGCCCGCGGCCAGGTGAAGGAGAACGCCCACGTCCTCGATGTCAACGTCGACTATGTGGGCCGAGACGGAGAGCGCGACATGCGCGAGCTGGTGAGCCGGCTGGTCACCAATGTGAATCTGCCGCTGATGCTCGACTCCACCGAGTGGCAGAAGATGGAGGCCGGTCTCAAGGTGGCCGGCGGCAAGTGCATCCTCAACTCCACCAACTACGAAGACGGGGATGAACGCTTCTTCAAGGTGCTCGAGCTGGCCAAGGCCTACGGCGCCGGCGTCGTGGTGGGCACCATCGATGAGGAGGGGATGGCCCGCACGGCCGAACGCAAGTTCGCCATCGCGCAGCGTGCTTACCGCGATGCCCTGGAGTTCGGCATCCCCGCCCACGAAATCTTCTACGACCCCCTGGCCCTGCCGATCTCCACGGGAATCGAAGAGGACCGTCTGAACGGGGCGGCCACGGTGGAGGCGATCCGCCAGATCCGCGACAAGCTGCCCGGGGTTCACGTGGTGCTGGGGGTCAGCAATGTGAGCTTCGGTCTCTCCCCCGCCGCCCGGATCGTGCTCAACTCCGTCTTCCTGCATGACTGCTGCGAGGCCGGCATGGATGCGGCGATCGTCAGTCCGGCCAAGATCCTGCCGCTGGTCAAGATCAGTGAGGAACACCAGCAGATCTGCCGGGATCTGATCTACGACCGCCGGCGCTTCGAGAGCGAAGCCGCCGGTGCCATCTGCACCTACGACCCGCTCACCGTCCTGACCACCCTGTTCGAAGGCGTCAGTGCCAAGGAGGCCAGAGCCGCGGGTCCTTCACTCGCCGATCTGCCGGTGGAGGAACGCCTGCGCCAGCACATCATCGACGGCGAGCGCATCGGCCTGGAGGCCGCCCTGGAGGAGGCCCTGCAGAGCCATCCGGCGCTCCACATCATCAACACCTTCCTCCTGGAGGGTATGAAGGTGGTCGGGGAGCTGTTCGGCTCCGGTCAGATGCAGCTGCCCTTCGTGCTGCAGAGCGCCGAAACGATGAAGGCGGCGGTGGCCCAGCTCGAGCCCCACATGGAGCGTGTGGAAGGGGAAAGCAGCAGCAAGGGCAAGTTTCTGATCGCCACCGTGAAGGGCGATGTGCATGACATCGGCAAGAACCTGGTCGACATCATCCTCACCAACAATGGCTACGAGGTGATCAATCTGGGCATCAAACAGAGCTGTGAGGCGATCATCGAGGCCCAGCAGCATCACCAGGCCGACTGCATCGCCATGAGTGGTCTGCTGGTGAAATCCACGGCCTTCATGAAGGACAACCTGGAGGCCTTCAACGAGGTCGGGATCGCCGCACCGGTGATTCTCGGGGGAGCCGCTCTCACGCCCCGATTCGTCCACGGCGACTGTCGTGCCGCCTACCGGGGCCAGGTGGTCTACGGCCGCGATGCCTTCGCCGACCTGCGCTTCATGGATGCCCTGATGGACGCCAAGGCTGCGGGTCGCTGGGATGACCGGCAGGGCTTCCTCGACGGGGCACCCGAAGGGCTGGGGCTCGGGGATCCCCGGGCCGCCACCGACACCGCCACCGACACCGCCACCGACACCGCCACCGAGACCGCGACCGACACCGCCAGCGCCGCTGACCCTGCCGATCCGGACAGCCAGGAGGAGTCCGCGCCAGGGGCCCCGGTGGCGTCCACACCGAATGACCACCGCTCCGCGGCGGTGCCGGAGGAGCCCGCCCTGGAGCCACCCTTCTGGGGCAGCCGGGTGCTCACCGAGGCTGACATCGACCTCGAAGAGGTGTTCGCCTACCTCGATCGCTCGGCCCTCTTCGCCGGCCAGTGGCAGCTGCGCAAGACCCAGCAGCAGAGCCGGGAGGCCTACGAGGCGATGCTCGCCGAGAAGGCCGAGCCTGTGCTGCAGCAGTGGCAGCGCCGCTGCCTGGCCGAGGGGCTGCTGACCCCGCGGGTGGTCTATGGCTATTTCCCCTGCGGCCGGGACGGCAACGCCGTGGTGGTCTTCGACCCCGCCAGGCGCGCCTCCCCGGTGGGTCGTTTCGAGCTGCCCCGCCAGCGGGCCGGCAACCGCTACTGCATCGCCGACTTCTACCGCGATCTGCAGCTGACACCCGGCGCCGATCCAGCCCCCAGCGACGTGCTGCCGATGCAGGCGGTGACCATGGGAGAGGAGGCCACCCGTTTCGCCCAGCAGCTGTTCCGGCAGGATCAGTACACCGACTACCTCTACTTCCACGGCCTGGCCGTGCAGATGGCCGAAGCCCTGGCGGAATGGGTGCATGCCCGCATCCGCCGGGAGCTGGGCTTCGGTGCTCAGGAGCCCGCCACCCTGCGGGATGTGCTGGCCCAGCGCTACCGCGGCAGCCGCTATTCCTTCGGTTACCCCGCCTGCCCGAACGTGGCCGACTCGCGCCAGCAGCTCGCCTGGCTGGGGGCTGAGCGCATCGGTCTGACGATGGATGACAGCGACCAGCTCGAGCCGGAGCAGAGCACCACGGCCCTGGTGGCGCTCCACAGCAAGGCCCGCTATTTCAGTGCCTGAGGCCACCCCCTTCGGCCTAGCGTGGTGACCCTCCCGCCCTTGTTCCCATGGCCATCGCCGGTCCTGACGGTGTCGACGCTGCGATCAAGGCCGGGGTGGATCTCGATGGCTCGCCGATTCCTGCAGAGATGCTGGCCCTCTACAACGAGGTGATGGCGCTGGAGAGCCAGCGGGCCCGTTCCGGCGTCACCAAATCAATGCGCAACCGGGTGGTCAAGACGGGCTCGAAGCATCTGGATCAGGAGCAACTCGATGCCCGCCTGAAGGCCGCCGGATGGGACGGTCTGAAGGACAGGGAGATCGCCTTCTTCTACGGCTGACCCGGCTGGGCTGCCCCCGCGGCGGTCACGCCGAGCCCCCGGGGATGGAGCGACGCCGAGGGCAGAGCGCGAGCGGCTCAGCTGGATTGCAGTCAGCGGCTCAGCTGCACATCTCCTCAAGGGCCTCGATGACCTCCTGCTGAAACTCCTCGAGGTCGGAGGAGTCGCTGAGGTCCAGACCCTCGCCGGCGGCGTTCTGGGTCAGTTCCTGGAAGTGGAATGCGCCTTCACCGTGGGCGAGGAACTCCATGGCGGAGGGCTCCCCGCTTTCCTTGTAGGCATCGCAGAGGGCCAGGAAGGCCGCGTCTTCGTTGAATTCCCAGCTCATGAAGGGGGGCGCGTCGAACGACAGAGGGAACGCGGTCAACGACCTTTAACGCCTACCCCCCGGAAGCCGTCAACCTCCCGGGCCAACTTTCTTCGTCTGGCGGGCAGTCCGTCACATTCGCCAGACTGATGGGCCTTCGCGTTCCGCGCCGCCGTGAGCGAGCCCAGCGCCTCCGACACCTCTGCTCCGACCGCCCGCAATGTGCTGGGCGAACCGCTGACGATCTGCGGCTGTGAGCCGATGACCGGCTGGTTCCGGGATGGTTCCTGCCGCACCAACGGTGCTGATCTGGGCCTCCACACCGTGTGCTGTGTGGTCAACGACGCCTTCCTCAGCTACAGCCGCGCCCAGGGCAACGATCTCAGCACGCCAGCTCCCCAGTACGGCTTTGCCGGTCTGAGGCCCGGCGACCACTGGTGCGTGTGTGCGCCGCGATGGCTCGAGGCCTACGAGGACGGCATGGCGCCGCCGGTGCGTCTGGAGGCGACGGAGGAGAGCACGCTCGCGCTGATCCCCCTCGAGATCCTCCGCCAGCACGCCGCCTGAGAGGCCAAAGGCTCAGTGATACGCCATCGTCTCACCACGGAATCGGCTGGCCGTCCCAGGCCCAGAAGCCACCGCTCTGCTCTGGTCCGAGACCGTTCAGCACCGCCAGCAGGTGCCGGGCCGCGCGCTGGGGACTGAACAGCCGCTCCGGCGGGACGGAGGCCTGGAACGGTGCTGACAGCGGCGTGGCCGTCGTACCCGGATGGAGCAGGCTGACGCAGCCGAGCGGCAGGCGCCGGCTCCACTCCAGGGCCAGGGTGCGCAATAGCTGGTTCTGGGCGGCTTTGGCGGAGCGGTAGCTGTACCAACCGCCGAGCCGATTGTCGCCGAGGCTGCCGACCCGCGCCGAGAGGCTGGCGAAATGGAAGGGGGCCTGGCGGGGCAGCGCCGGTTCGACGGCCTGGGCCAGCAGCACCGGGGCGAAGGCGTTGACGGCGAAGCTGCGCTCGAGGTTGGCCCGGCACACCTGGGCCAGCCGCTTCTCGGGCCGCAGGGTTCCGTCGTGCAGCACCCCGGCCGTGTTCAGCACCAGCCGCAGCGGCGGACCATCCTGCAGGGCATCGCCCAGGCGGGCGAGGCTGCCGTCGTCGGTGAGGTCGAGCGGCCAGTGGCTCACCCGTTCCCAGGAGGCCTTCTCGCCGCTGCGAACGTCCTCGCGGGAGTCGCGGCGAACGTCACGGCGGAAGTCATGACGGGAGGCCCCCACCAGCTGCAGGCCGGGGGCCCGCTGCTCCAGCTCGGCGAGCAGCGCCCTGCCGATCCCGCCGCAGCCCACCACGAGGGCCCGGCCGACCCAGTCGGCGAGGGGGGGCTGGGGACTGGACACGGCCGCAGCCTCCGGGGATCCGCATGATGGCAACCTGGAGCTCCCCGACGACACGCGCTGTCCATGGGCCTCCGCCTGGGCCTTCGCATCGCCCTGCTCGGCCGTGGGGCCTGGGGGGAGACCCTGGCGGCGCTCTGGAGCGGCCAGGGGCACAGCATCCGCTCCTGGTCCCGCCGGGATGGCCCCCTCCCCCCGGACCTGCTGGCCGAGGCCGAGCTGGTCGTGGCGGCCGTCTCGATGGCGGGAATCGAACCGATCGGCCTGCAGCTGGCCGGCCACTGGCCTGACGCCATACCGCTGCTGAGCTGCAGCAAGGGCATCGACCTCGACCGGCTGGCCACCCCGACCCAGCTCTGGCGCCGCCACCTCCCCCCCCAGGTCCCCCTGCTGGTGCTCAGTGGTCCCAACCTCGCCACGGAGCTTCGGCGCGGCTTGCCGGCCGCGAGTGTGCTCTCCAGCGACCGGGCGGACCTGGCGGCCGATCTTCAGCTCCGGCTGAGCGGCCCCAGCCTGCGGCTGTACACCAATGACGATCCGGTGGGCACGGAGGTCGCCGGTGCCCTCAAGAACGTCATGGCGGTGGCGGCTGGGATTTCCGATGGCCTCAGCCTGGGTGCCAATGCCCGGGCCTCCCTCCTCTGCCGCGGCCTGGCGGAGATCGGCGTGGTGCTGGAGGGCCTGGGGGGGCGTTGCAGCACGCTGTACGGCCTGGCCGGGCTGGGGGACCTGCTGGCCACGGCGACCAGTGAGCTCAGCCGCAACTACCGCTTCGGGCTGTTCCTGGCCGAGGGCCTGGAGCCCGCCGAGGCGGAACGGCGCATCGGCGCGACGGTGGAAGGGCCGCGCACCGCCCGTGCGGCGGTGGGTCTGGCGCAGCGGCATGGCTGGTCCCTGCCGATCTGTGCGCAGGTGGTGCGGGTGCTCCAGGGCAGCGCGCTTCCCCGGGAGGCCGTCCAGGCGCTGATGGAACGGGATCTCAGGTCGGAGCGGCAGCCATGAGCCGGGCCGCCGACCCAGGCCTCCACCCTGCCGTGCTGGTGGAGGCCTTCGCCTCCAGGCCCTGTGAAGGCAACGGGGCCGCCGTGGTGCTGCTGGATCGTCCCCTGGAGGACGGGGAGATGCAGGCGCTGGCCCGCAGCCTCAACCAGTCCGAGACGGCGTTCCTGCTCCCGCACGGGGGGCAGTGGCTGCTGCGCTGGTTCACGCCCACCTGCGAGGTGCCCCTGTGCGGGCACGGAACCCTGGCGGCCGTGCTGGCCCTGGGCCACTGGGGCCGGCTCGCGGCCGGGCAACCGCTGACGCTTCACAGCCGCAGCGGTCCCCTGTGGGCCCAGCTGGACGCGGCAGTCGACGGCGTCGCCCAGATCGTGCTGCCCAGCTCCGGGCTGATCCCCGCCGGGCCATCTCCTGCCCTTGAGGTGTTCGTGCAGGAGCGGCTCCAGTCGGCCCTGGAGGGCTACTGGACGTCACCGCTGGGGTACACGGTGGGCCTGCTGCCCGCCGACGCTGCGTTGGCCACGGCCGTGCTGCCATCCCGCGACCTCCCCGAAGCCGATCAGGGAGGCCTGGTGCTGATGCAGCCCCTGGACCCCTGCACTGGCCCCAGGGTGCTGGACATGCCGTGCCGCTATCAGCTGCGGTTCCTGGCCCCCGGGCTGGGGATCGATGAAGATCCGGTCACCGGGTCGGCCCATGCCCTGGTGGCCCCGTGGTGGCTCGAGCGGCTGGCGCTGGAGCGCGTCGCGGGCTGGCAGTGTTCCCACCGTCCAGGAGGGATGCTGTGCGAACACGCATCTTCAGGCATGATCCGCCTGTGCGGATCGGGCCATCTCCTGTGGGACGGAACCTTGCATCTCGATTCCAGGGCTTGCGGGGGCGAATCCCCCGGCCAGCCCTCCCCTCCTGGTGCCATCCGGGCCGGCTGCGGCTGGGATGGCCTCTTGGCCTGAGGCTCAGTTCCCCGGTTGCCCGCCAGTTCCTGATCGCCACCCCCATGGCGGTGGTGGCGGTGACCGTGGGCTTCGTCGCCCAGGGGCACGCCCCGCGCCCCTATGCCGCGGTGGAGGGGGAGCTGCTGGACACCCTGATGGCGGTTCCACCCCCGCCGCCGGACACGACCGCCGCGGCTGAGCAGCTGCGCAACCTCGAGGCCCGCCGCGCCGCTCCCGGCGCTGCTCCACGCCCGCCCCAGCTGGGACTGGCCGAGCCGGAGGCGGGGGACCCTGTGGATCTCGAGATCCGGGTCGCACTGCTCAGGGCCGGCGGCAGCCCCAGCCTCTCCGCTCAAGGGCCCTGGCAGCTGCTGAGCCGCGATGGCCAGTTGCTGCAGCAGGGGGCGGCCGGTCAGAGCGTCGATCTGGGTGCCCTCTGGCAGGCCGGCCCCGAGACCTGGCTGCAGACCACCGGGCCGGCCCTGCTCGTCAACGGTCAGCCCTATGGCGGTCGCCTCCGGCTGATCCAGGAGAGCTCCGGGCTGAGGTTGGTGAACCACCTGGCGCTGGAGGAGTACATCAGCTCGGTGGTGGGCGCCGAGATGCCCAGCAGCTGGTCCATGGAGGCCCTGCGCGCCCAGGCGGTGGCGGCCCGCTCCTATGCCCTCGCCCACATGGCCAGGCCGGCCAACCGCCACTGGCATCTGGGCGATACGACCCGCTGGCAGGCCTACCGCGGCCAGGGGAGTGTCACCGACCGGACCCGGCAGGCCACGGCCGCCACGGCCGGGCTGATCCTCAGTTACCAGGGGGCCATCGTCGAGAGTCTCTACGCCGCCAACCGCCAGATCAGCCTGGAAGCCCACGGCCACCTCGGCGCCAGCATGAGCCAGCACGGTGCCCAGGATCTTGCCCAGCAGGGGTTCCGCTACAACCAGATCCTGGGTCATTACTACCAGGGCGCTTCCCTGGCCCGCCTCAAGGCCGGTGCGGGCTGAAAGGCTCTGGCGCGGCGCTCTTCAACGGGCACAGCATGCCGAGGCGGCCGGTGCCCTCGTGCCGCTGCAGACCGAGCTGGTCGCCCTGGCTGGGCTGGAGCCCTTCGTGCTGCGCCGGCTGCTCAGCCGCACCCCCAAGCACCTCCGGCCGGGCGGCCCGAGGCCCAATCCGTTCCTTCCCTGGGACGCGGAGCTCGAACTCGAGCGGCTCGGCACCACCCACGTCGTGCTGCTCAACAAGTTTCCGGTGCAACCCGGTCACCTGCTGGTGATCAGCCAGCAGTGGCAATCCCAGGCCGGCTGGCTGGATCCCGTCGACTGGCAGGCCGTGGTCCAGGTGTCCACCGACACGGGCGGGTTCTGGTTCTTCAACAGCTGCGCCGAGGCCGGCGCCAGCCAGCCCCATCGTCATCTGCAGCTGCTCCCCCGCCACGCCGGTCAGCCCAGCTGCCCCCTGGCCGAAGCCTTTCAACGGCATCTGCGGGGTGATCCGCTCCCCTGGCCCTGGAGCTTCCAGCTCAGCCGCCGGAGCGCTCCGGATGACCCCGATGAGCTGGACCGGCTGTACCGGGACCATGCCGAGGCCCTCGGGCTCGGTCGCCCTGGGTTGCATCCCCAGCCGCGCCATCCCTACAACCTGCTCTTCGATGACGACTGGTTCCTGATGCTGCGCCGCCGGCAGGAGCACTGCGCCGGCTACAGCGTCAACGCGCTGGGATTTGGCGGCTATCTGCTGGCCACCGAGCACTCCGACCTCGCCTGGCTGCAGGACCATGGCCCGCTGGAGTTGTTGCGCCGGGTGGCCACACCGCTCGCGGCCGGCGGACCCTGAGCCCGGGATCGGGACGGCAGGGTTCAGTGGCGCCACGGTTGTCAACCCGGGCCAGCAGGGGCGTGGCTGGAAGGGGGACGGCACCCACGCCGTCGCTCCCTTCCATCTCCTCCTATGACCACCTCTCCATCCCCTTCGGCAGCCATCGAGGCCCGCAACCTGCGGGTGAGCCGTTACCGCGACCTGGTGCGGCCGATCGCTCTGCATTACCGCCAGCGGTGCAACGAGCCCCTGGACGACCTCGTGCAGGTGGGCCTGCTGGGGCTGTTGCGGGCTGCCGAGCTCTACCGCGACGCGTCAGCCACCCCCTTCGAGGCCTTTGCCAGGCCCCACATCCGGGGTGCGGTTCTCCACTACCTCCGGGACGTGGCCCAGCCGATCCGACTGCCCCGGCGGATCGACGAACAGCGCCTGCAACTGGCCCGGCTGCGCCGGGACTGGCTGACCCTCCACCATCGGACGGCAAGCGAGGCTGAGCTACGGCAGGCCCTCGGTGTCGATCAGGTCCACTGGTGCCGCCTGATCGCCGCCGAGCTGATGCTGCGGGTCCAGTCGCTGGATGCCCCCCGGAACCACGCAGACCTCGAGCCGCCGCAGTCGGATCAGGATGGGCCTGCCGACGACGCGCTGGGATCCGGAGCCATGACCTGGCAGCTGGAGAACCCGGGGGACGGCGACGCGCT
Organism: Aphanothece microscopica RSMan92; assembly: GCF_046613545.2. Lineage (NCBI taxonomy): Bacteria > Bacillati > Cyanobacteriota > Cyanophyceae > Chroococcales > Aphanothecaceae > Aphanothece > Aphanothece microscopica. The sequence goes on from NZ_JBKKKY020000031.1 coordinate 28,222, forward strand.
CGGGGACGGCAGCTCCACCAGCATCCTCCAGCTTCTTGAGGAGCCCCTCAGGAGCGTGGTGGAGCGGGTTGTGCTCGGGGGCTGGAGCTATCGCCGTACGGCCGAGGCCCTGCAGGTCAGCCCGATGACGGTGCAGCGACGTCTGCACAAGGGCCTGGGCAGGCTGCGCGAACTCCTGGTCAGTTCGAGGCCGCCGACTCGTCCCGCTGCATCTGCTGTTCCAGGGTGCTGATCGCGGCCGTGACGGCGGCCAGCTGACGCTCCACCCCGTCCCTCCAGAAGCGCAGCATCCGCAGCTTGCGTTCCTGGTGACGCCGCATGGAGTCGCGACCGTGGTCGCCGTCGCTGCAGCAGGCGAAGGGGGGGAACATGGGACGATGGAATCAACCCCAAGGTTCTAGCGGGCACAAGCCCGCTGCCGGGAGGCCGGGTCCCCTCCACCGGCTGGGTCGCCTGTCTCCTTCAGCCCTCCAGCCCACCCTGTGCCATGGCCGACCGGCCGTCCGCGGCGTGCTCAGCGTTCGTCAGTCAGCGGAGGTCCCGGGTAACCTTTTCCCCCAGCCTTCGGTCGGGGCCATCCAGTTCCGCGGAGCTCCCGATCGCCAGGTTCGTCCAGCCCTTCAACCAGGACGCCGCTCCCGAGTCCAGGGAACGTTCCAGGAAGGGATCGGGGATGACCTGCCCCTTGTCCCTTACCCCCGACAACATTTGAAATCCGCAGGCCCTGCCGGTTCCATGCTTGGAGCGTCCTGGCGCCCCCTGATGGTGCTGGGAGTGGCTGCGGCGATCGTCGCCCCGTGCCCCTCAGCCCACGCCGATGTCGCCCTGATGGCCGGCCAGAGGGCCAGGCCCCTCAATGGCATCTTCAACACCGTCCCGGTGCTGCATTCCAACCAGCCCGAGGAAGTGGAGGGCCCGGGGATCCTGATCAGCACGGCCCCCGGTGTCTCCTATGCGGCGGAGAACGGGATGGCCTTGCGCAATGCCGAATACACCTTCAACGGGGAGTTCGGCATCCACATGCACCACAAGTACTTCCCCACGTACCGAAGCCAGATCCGGCCCGGGGAACGGCGCACCGAACTCACCCTCGGCCTGATCCTGATCAACCCCGGCCAGCGAGCCGTGCAGATCAGTTTCGAGCGGGGTGCCGTGCGCAACAGCTTCGAGGCGCCCTACCTCGCCAACAACCTGATGGGTGTCAAGCCGCTGGGTGTCCGTCCCTGGAACACCGGTCCCGGTGATGCCACGGCGGTGCAGATGCTGCGCGGCAAGCTGGATCAGCGCCTGAGCGACCAGGTGACGATTCCGCCGCGGAGCAGGATCGTTCTGTTCCATACCCAACTGCCCGCCCTCGGGATTGCCAATGCCCTGCTGCGGGGGCGCAGCACCGGTCCCTTCCAGATGGCCGTCGTGGCCGCCAGCGAACCCCGCAGCGATGCCGATCTGGTGGCGGTTCTCGACCAGCGGCGCCTGGCCCCCGGCCGGGTGTACCTCAACCGCATCGCCGAGATTCAGAACCGTCGCATCTTCTCCCGCGTCGGCGGCGTGGCCCTCGGGGACTCCTACGAAGCCCAGCTCAAGCACGATCTCCGCCGGGATGGCCCCCTGCACGTTCCCCTCACCAGCACCCAGCGTCACCACTTCGGTACCCGAGATATCCAGGTCAACCAGCTGGCCACCCGGATGATCGATTCCTCCCTCGACAACGTCGGTACCTATGGGGTGCGGTTTGACATCGACCTGAACCTTCAGGGTTCCGGTCCCTATGAGCTGGTGTTGAGCCACCCGGTCCCCGGAGGCAACTCTCCCCCGTTCACGGCATTCCGGGGCTCCATGCAGGTCCGCACCCCCGAGGGTCTGCAGGAGATCCATGTCGGTCTGCGCTCCGGTGAGAGCCTCTCGCTGGCGCAGCTCAACCTGAACCCCGGGGTGCCCAATCCCGTCCGGGTGAGTCTGGTCTATCCCGCTGACGCCACCCCCGGCCACCTGCTCAGCGTGGTGCCTGCCAGCCAGTTGGCCCGGGTGCAGCAGAGCCAGGCCCTGCAGGCCGCCGCCAGGGCAGCGGCCCCAGCCACCCCACCCGTCGCCCGACCCGCCACTGCTCCCCAGCCCAGAGCTCCCCAGCCCAGAGCCCCCCAGCCCAGGAGCCCCCAGCCGCCTGTTCTGCCCAGACCCGCGGCGCCTGTCGTGCGCGAGCCTTCTCCCCGCCCCACCACGGTGCTGAGGGCGACACCCAGCGCAACCTCCCCCAATTCCCGGACCCCGTCGCCGGCCGTCAGCCAGAGCCTGCTCGATCGGTACCAGGAAGCGCTCGATGCCCAGCGCAAGATGATGCGGGATCTGATGCAGCGATGAGCGGGAGCAATCCGCACGACGGTGGCTGACGACGACCAGCAGGACCGGCGCAAGATCAGCCTTCAGCTCTCTGCAGAGCTGATTGAGCGGCTGGATGCCCTCAAGGGTGAACTGGGCTGCCGCAGCCGCGGCGCCATCGTGGAGCGCCTCCTCCACAACCTTCTCGACGGCGAGGAGAACGGTGAGGACTCCCCTGATGGTCTGGCCGATGAAGGCGCTGGCAGTGCCGGCCAGACCCACCAGCTCGTGCTCACCACTCCGGCTGAGGTACCGCCCAGCCGGTTTGATGAAAGCAGCGCCCTGGTGCTGGTGGGACGCAGCTCGGGGGGGCAGCTGCTGGCGGACCAGGAGCGCGATCACCCTGATGACCATCCCGATCCGCCCCCCGGGCAGGGCGAGCGCGCGGCGCGCCGAACCAGCCGCGGCATCGATCTGCCTGGCTTCGTGCAGCGACGCACGGACCAGCTGCGCCGCAGTCTTCACCATGAACCCACCAGCGATCCGGGCCGGGTGGAGCCGCTCCCCCAGGTCTCGGCGACGCGAATCGACAGTGCCCTGCAGCGTGCCCGGGAACACTGGCTCGAGCTGTACGGCCAGGAAGCCAATGAGGCCGTTCTGGAAGCGGCCATGCTCTGGATGGCCCAGGAACTCTGGCCCCAGAGCGATCAGAGCGAAGGGCGGCCGTTCACCTGGTCGCTGGCCAGCGATGTGCTGCAGACCCTGGCGCCGAGCTGGCTTCCCGGGCCGGCCAGCTTCGAGCGGGTGATGGTGATGGCGGGGGTGCTGGAGGACCCCTTCAGCACCGCGACACTGGAGCTGCGCATCCCCACCCTGATCCGACGCTTCGTGCATCGCTTCCGGCGGCGCAGGCGGGGGACGTCGTTCCAGACCCTGGAGCACACGATGACGGTGCACGGCGCGCTTCGCCTCCTGCAACTGCCCACGGATCCGGGCCAGCGGTTCACCCTGCCCCAGATCCGTGAGGCCTACCGCCAGATGGCCCTCGCCCAGCATCCGGACGCCGGCGGCTCCGAGGAGGCGATGCGGCGGCTCAATGAGGCCTACCAACTGCTGAAGGAGTTGTACCGCACCGGCTGACCAGTCCTCTTGGTCAAGTCTCGGCTCGAGACCAGTGGTGCGTCTCATCTGTCCCTTGCGGGACAGACCTCAGATCCACCCGGATCTGCGCCGAGGCGCGTGTCCAATGGCAAGGATCGCAGAACGTCTCATGAATCGCAGAGCGGTCCTGCCCTGCTCCCTGCATACGGTCTCATCTGCGATCTCCGGGACTGCTCTTTTTCGTCGATTCTGTCTGCGCTGGGTATGCGGTCTTGGCCTCGGTGGATTCGCGGCTGACACGCTGAACTCGCCTCGACGGCTCTGGCCAACAGGTCCGTGAGCCTCTGTCCAGGAGGGCTGGTCACGTCGTCAGAGTCCAGTCATAGCCGTCATATGCCCCCTTCGCGTATCTGTGTCTACTGCAGGTACGCAGCTGGAACACCACCGCGCTTCAGGCCCGGCGCTGCAGGCTGGCGCCCAGGATGAGCCTGCGCCGAGACCCTCCAGCCCTCTTG
>NZ_JBKKKY020000032.1:0-30443 GCF_046613545.2 Aphanothece microscopica RSMan92
CCCCCGAGCCGTACACCTTGTGGATGTTGCGCAGGTCGGCGACGGGACCGGCCTGCTCCGGCTCGACCATCACGAGCGCGGCCAGGCCCGGCTCGCTCAGCCTGGTCCCGGCCCCTGGCTGCTCAGCCAATCGACAAGCTGCCGCCACTGGCCAGGGCCTGCTGCAGGATCGGAGTGCCGGCCACCGCGTCGCCGGCCCAGGTGAACAGCGGGCTGGAGAGGATCCCGCCCACGGCCGTGACGATCACGCAGCCGATCAGCGCAGCGCGAAGCGCCGGCAGACCCGTGACCGACCAGTTGATCGCCGGATAGGCCTTGACGACGTCGGAGGCTTCCTGGGGCTCCTTCACGACCATCATCTTGATCACGGAGATGTAGTAGTAGATCGACACCACCGAGGTGATCAGACCGACCACCACCAGCAGGTACTGGTGGTCGGCCCAGCCGGCGAAGAAGAGGTAGATCTTGCCGAAGAACCCCAGCATGGGGGGGATCCCGCCCAGGGAGAGCAGGCAGAGGCTGAGGCCCAGGGTGATCAGGGGATCCTTCTGGTAGAGACCGGCGTAATCGGCAATGCGGTCACTGCCGGTGCGCAGGGAGAACAGGATGATGCAGGCGAAGGCCCCGAGGTTCATGAACAGGTAGGCCGCCATGTAGAGCACCATCGCGGCATAGCCGTCCTCGGTGCCGCACACCAGGCCGATCATCACGAAGCCGGCCTGGCCGATCGAGCTGTAGGCCAGCATCCGCTTCATCGAGGTCTGGGCCAGGGCCACGACGTTGCCCAGCACCATGCTGAGCACCGCGAGCACGGTGAACAGCAGTTTCCACTGGGCGTCGAAGCTCTCGAAGCACCCCACCAGGATCCTGACGGCGAGGGCGAAGCCGGCGGCCTTGGAGCCCACCGAGAGGAATGCCACCACCGGCGTGGGTGACCCCTCGTAGACGTCGGGGGTCCACTGGTGGAAGGGGACGGCGGCAATCTTGAAGGCGACGGTGGCCAGCACGAAGACGAGGGCGAGGGCCGTGACCGGGGAGGCACTGGTCTTGAGGGCCAGGGCGACGGCATCGAGCCCGGTGGCTCCGCCGGTGAGCCCGTAGAGCAGGGAGGCGCCGTAGAGGAAGACCGCCGCGGCAGCGGAACCGACCAGCAGGTATTTGAGCGCCGCCTCGGAGCTGCGGGCATCCCGCTTCATGTAGCCCGAGAGCAGGTAGCTCGAGACCGACAGGGTCTCCAGGGAGATGAAGATGCTCACCAGGTCGGTGGCACCGCAGAGGAACATGCCGCCGAGGGTGGCGGCCAGCAGGATGGCCGCGTACTCCCCCACCGGGGTGCCGCTGCGCTCCACGTAGCGCCAGCTGAGCAGCAGGGAGATCAGGGTGGAGGCGGCCACGACGCCGCGGAAGGCGATGGCCAGGTTGTCGGCGAGGAAGGATCCCAGGAACGAGGGCTCGAGCACTGGTGCGTTCCACTGCAGGGCGAGGAGCACCAGGGCAGAGCTCAGGCCCGCGTAGCAGAGGGGTGGGACCCAGCGGCTGGCGGCACGCTCGCCGGCCAGATCCACCAGCAGGCAGGCCACCAGGGCCAGCAGCACCGCCACCTCGGGGGCGATCGCACCGGCATTGAGCTGCAGGTTCAGGCCCACGGTTCCAGCCCCGCTGCCGATGGCGTCGGCCACGGTTGGGAGGGCGCCGAGCAGGGAGTTCACAGCAGCTCTAGGGCCAGGTTTCCGGCGCGACTGTAGCCGCGTTGATTCCGGTTCATCGCACCGGCGGCGCGCAGTTGCCGCTCGATGCGATAAAGAGGGAAGCGGTCGTCCGCCTGTCTGTGGGTCACACCCTGGTCATCGTCGAGAGCCCCACCAAGGCCCGCACCATCCGTGGATTCCTGCCGAAGGACTTCCGGGTGGAGGCCTCGATGGGCCATGTGCGGGATCTGCCCAACAACGCCAGTGAGATCCCGGCGGCCCACAAGGGTGAGAAGTGGGCCAACCTCGGCGTCAACACCGCCGAGAACTTCGAACCGCTCTACGTGGTGCCGAAGGACAAGAAGAAGGTGGTCAAGGAGCTCAAGGATGCCCTCAAGGGGGCTGACCGGCTGCTGCTGGCCACGGACGAGGACCGCGAGGGCGAGAGCATCAGCTGGCATCTGCTGCAGCTCCTGCAGCCGAAGGTGCCCGTCAAGCGGATGGTCTTCCACGAGATCACCAAGGAGGCCATCAGCCGGGCGCTCGACCAGACCCGTGAGCTCGACATGGAGCTCGTGCACGCCCAGGAGACCCGTCGCATCCTCGACCGGCTGGTGGGCTACACCCTCTCCCCCCTGCTCTGGAAGAAGGTGGCCTGGGGGCTGTCGGCGGGCCGGGTGCAGTCGGTGGCGGTGCGTCTGCTGGTGCAGCGCGAACGGGCCCGCCGGGCCTTCCGCAGCGGCAGCTACTGGGATCTGAAGGCCCAGCTCGAGCAGGCGGGCAGCGGCTTCGATGCCAAGCTCAGCCACCTCGGGGGGGAGCGGATCGCCGGAGGCTCCGACTTCGACGAGAGCACCGGTGCCCTCAAGGCCGGCAGCACGGTGAAGCTGCTCTCCGAGGAGGAGGCCCGCAGCCTCCAGGCCGCCGTGCAGAGCGGCGCCTGGTTCGTCGCCGAGGTGGAGGCCAAGCCCACCATCCGCAAGCCGGTGGCCCCCTTCACCACCAGCACCCTGCAGCAGGAGGCCAACCGCAAGCTGCGCCTCTCGGCCCGCGAGACGATGCGCACCGCCCAGGGCCTCTACGAGCGCGGCTTCATCACCTACATGCGCACCGATTCGGTGCATCTGAGCGATCAGGCCATCCAGGCGGCCCGCGGTTGCGTGGCCCAGAAGTACGGCCAGGACTACCTCAGCCCAGCCCCCCGGCAGTTCTCCACCAAGGCCCGCAATGCCCAGGAGGCCCACGAGGCCATCCGGCCGGCGGGCGAGAGCTTCCGCTCCCCCGCCGAGACCGGCCTGGACGGGCGCGATCTGGCCCTCTACGAGCTGATCTGGAAGCGCACGGTGGCCAGCCAGATGGCGGACGCCCGGCTGACCATGCTGGCGGTGGATCTGGAGGTGGCCGGCGGAAGCCTCGGCACCGCCCGCTTCCGTGCCAGCGGCAAGCGCATCGACTTCCCCGGCTTTTTCCGGGCCTATGTGGAGGGCAGCGACGACCCGGATGCCGCGCTGGAGGGCCAGGAGGTGCTGCTGCCGGCCTTCTCGGTCGGTGACCAGCCCAGCTGCAGGGCGGTCGAGGCCCTCGGCCACCAGACCCAGCCCCCGGCCCGCTACAGCGAGGCTGCGCTGGTCAAGACCCTGGAGCGGGAAGGGATCGGCCGACCCTCCACCTACGCCTCGATCATCGGCACGATCGTCGACCGGGGCTATGCGACCCTCCAGAACAATTCGCTGACCCCCAGCTTCACCGCCTTCGCCGTGACGGCGCTGCTGGAGGAGCACTTCCCCGACCTGGTCGACACGGGCTTCACCGCCAGGATGGAGCAGAGCCTGGACGAGATCTCCCACGGCCAGGTGGCCTGGCTGCCCTACCTCGAGAAGTTCTACAAGGGGGAGGCGGGCCTGGAGGTCCAGGTGCAGCAGCGGGAAGGCGACATCGATCCCGGGGTCTCCCGGACGGTTGCGCTGGAAGGCCTGCCCTGTGTGGTGCGCATCGGCCGGTTCGGGGCCTACCTCGAGACCAAGCGGGTGGCCGACGACGGCACCGAGGAACTGCTCAAGGCCACCCTCCCCCTGGAGATCACGCCCGCCGACCTGGATGCCGACAAGGCCGAACTGCTGCTCCGCCAGAAGGTGGAGGGACCGGAATCGCTCGGTGAGGACCCCGAGACGGGCGAGCAGGTGTACCTGCTGTTCGGCCAGTACGGCCCCTATGTGCAGCGTGGCCAGGTGAGCGACGACAACCCCAAGCCGAAGCGCGCCTCCCTTCCCAAGGGCCAGAAGCCCGAGGAACTCACCCTGGCCGATGCCATCGGGCTGCTGCGCCTGCCCCGGCTCCTGGGAGAGCACCCCGAAGGGGGGCGGGTGGAGGCCGGCCTCGGCCGCTTCGGCCCCTATGTGGTGCACCACAAGGGCAAGGGGGAAAAGGATTACCGCTCGCTCAAGGCTGAGGATGACGTGCTGAGCGTCCCCCTGGCCCGCGCCCTGGAGCTGCTGGCCATGCCCAAGCGGGGCCGTGGCGGCCGCACCGCCCTCAAGCATCTCGGCGTTCCCGAAGGTGCCGAGGAGCCCGTGCAGTTGTTCGATGGCCCCTACGGTCTCTACGTCAAGCAGGGCAAGGTCAACGCGTCCCTGCCGGAGGGCACCACGGCCGAGACCATCACCCTCGAGCAGGCCATGGAGCTGCTGGCGGCGAAGGCCACCGCCGGCAAGGCCAAGGGACGCTCCGGCACCGCCAGCAGGAAGACCGCCGCCGCGACACCCACCACGAGCAAGTCGGCCGCCAACAAACCCGCTGCCAAGAAACCCGCCGCCAAGAAGCCCCCGGCCACCACCAAGACCGGCAGGCTGCGGGCGAGCGCGGTGCGGGTGATCAAGGCGGCCGACGGCTGATGGCGCGCACGCCGTGGCGCTGGCGGTGCCTGGGGCCTGGGCTCCTGCTCTGTCTGGGCGGGCTCGTGGGGGGGTGCAGCGGCACCCCCTTCGGCGAACAGCTCTCCGGCAGCTTCTCCTCGGCGCCGGCCACCCCGTCCGCCGGCCCGGCGGGCTCCGCTCCCGCCGCCCCCGCTCCCGCCGCCCCCGACGCCGCAGCGCCGGCCGCGGCCCAGCCGGAGCGTGCCAAGCCGCCGCCGGCTCCTGTGCTCTCGCCGGCTCCCTACAGGATCACGATCAAGCTCTCCGGTGCTGATCCGGCGGCGCCGGCGGAAGCCGTCACCCAGGCCCTGCGTGCGGCTGGCGTGCCCTTCGAGGTGGAGATGATCGAGCGGATGCCTTCCCCAGGCTCCGCCTCAGCGGCGCCCGCACCCGCGCTGACTCCAGCCGCGCCGACTCCAGCCGCGCCAGCTGCAGCGGCGCCCAGCGCCACCACCGCCCCGGCGCCGGCCCCCCGCTGATGCCGCGCTCCCGCCCCGACCGCACCCTGAGCCGTCGCCAGGCCCGCCAGCTGATGGACACGGCCTACCTCGCCGCCGCCACCGGCCTCCTGTGGCTGGCGCTCTACTACCTGCCGGTGGGAAGTCCCCTGTTCCGGCTTGCCCTGCCCCTGCCCCTGGCCCTGCTGCAGCTCCGCCATGGCTGGCGCTGTGCCCTGGAAGGTCTGGTGGTGACGGCCCTGTTGCTGGTGGCCCTGATGGGGCCGATCCGCGGCCCGCTGGTGCTGTTCCCCTACGGCCTGCTGGCTCTGTGGCTGGGCTGGTGCTGGCACCGGCGCACCAGCTGGTGGCTCAGCTGGCTGGTGGGCAGCCTGATCGGGACCGCTGGATTCCTGGTGCGGGTCGCGGTGCTGTCCGTGCTGGTGGGGGAGAACCTCTGGGTGCTGATCACCACCGCGGCCGCCGGTCTGCTGGAGAAGCTCGCCGGGCTGGTCAATCTGGCCGCGGCGATCGAACTCAGCCAGGTGCAGGTGGCTGCCGTGCTGCTGGTGTGGGTCCAGAACGTGATCGTCGTGCTGGCCCTGCACGCCGTGGCCTACTGGATCTTCCCCCGGCTGCAGGCACCGATCAGCGAACCGCCGGCTGCCCTGCGGGCCCTGGTCGCCCTTGATCCCCTCTGAGCCCCGGCCTGAGCCGCCGGCCGGGATCGAGGACTGGGCCCGCACCCGGTCGCTGTTGCTGCTGGCGGCCACCGAGACGGCGGCGGTGCCGGGGATCTCCGCCGCAGGGGCGACGCCGGCCGCGCGCCGCCGCACCGCGGCCGCCGATGCGGAACTGGTGGTCAGGGGGCCGGCAGGGAGCCGTCCCCACGCCCTTCCCCCCCTGCCGGCGGGAGTGAGCCCCGCCCTGATCTCCCACGTCGTGCTGAGGGAGCTGGGCCTGCTGGAGCACTTGCTGGTGGTCGATGCGGGCTGTCCGATCGCCCCTGCCGTTCCCCACCTGCGCCTCCCCTGCCCCGAGGGCCAGGGACCGGCCCGCTGCCTGAGCAGCGGTGCCGCCATGGCACCGGTGCGGGTTCGGGCCCTGCTGGAGCGCGGACGCCGCTGGGGCGCTACCAGCGAGCCGGCCCGGCCCCTGCTGGTGGCGGAATGCGTGCCCGGTGGGACCACCACGGCCCTGGCGGTGCTCCGCGGCCTCGGGGTGGCGGCCGATGGCCTGGTGAGCGGCAGCCTGCGCACCAGTGCCCATGGTCTCAAGAGCGGGCTGGCGGCGCGGGGGCTGGCGGCCGCCGGGCTGGCCCCCTGGCCCGGCAGGGCCGGCACCGCGGCCAGCAACGATCCCCTGGCGGTGCTGGCGGCCGTGGGCGACCCGATGCAGGCCCTGGCCGCCGGGGTTGCCCTGGGCGCCGCCGGGCAGGGCGTGACCGTCCTGCTCGCCGGCGGGAGCCAGATGGCGGCGGTGCTGGCGCTGGCGCTGGCACTCACGCCCCCCGGCGAGCGGCAGCGCCTGGCGGCCCGCCTCAGCGTGGCCACCACGGCCTGGGTGGCGGAGGAGCCCGACAGTGATCTGCCGCTGCTGCTCCAGCGGATCGGGCTCCGCTGGGGAGTGGAACCCCGCCTGCAGGTGGCCCGGCTCCGCTTCCATGGCTGCAGCGCCGCTCCGCTGCGCGACTACGAACGCGGCTTCGTCAAGGAGGGCGTCGGGGCCGGTGGCCTGGCCCTGGTGTGGGAACGCTGCGGCCGCTCGCCGGACGCCCTGGCCCGGGCCTGCGACCTGGCCTGCCGCCAGATGGCCGGTGCCTAGGGTCAGCGCCATGGCCAGCACCTTTGCGCCCCTGTCCCGCCGCGAGCTCCTCAGACTCGGACTCGGTGCCGGGGCAGCCGCCGGCCTGCCGCTGCTGCTGGGCGGCTGCCGGGCCGCTCCCCGGGCCCAGCTCTGGGTGCCGGCCCGCTTCCTGCCGACCGCCTGGATCAAGGCCCTGCCGGCGGGTTGGCGCGCGCGCCAGCTGGATGAGCCCGCCGCGGTGCTGGCGTCGCGGTCGGCGGTTCCGCCGCCTGACCTGGTGGGCCTCAGTGACGGCTGGGCGGCCGAGGCGCGGGAGGCCTGGCAACCCTTCCCGGCTCCGGACCTGCTGGGCCGGCTGGCTCCCTGGGCCGTCCCGGCCAGCCGGCTGTTCGGCGGCGAGACGGCGCCGGCGGTGGCCTACCCCTGGGCCTATGCCCCCTGGGTGATCCTGCTGCGCTCCCGCCCCGATCTGCGGGCCCGCGCCGGCGAGGGATGGTCCCTGCTGCTGGATCCGAGTCTGCGGGGGCGGCTGGTGCTCCCCTCCAGCCCACGCGTCTGCATGGCCCTGATGGGAGGCGATTTCGAGCGCGTTCGGCGCCTCCGCCAGCAGGCCCTGGCCTACGACGAGCAGGACGGCCTGAACCTGGTGCTCAGCGGTGCGGCCGATGCGGCCGTGCTCCCCCTGCGCCCGGTCGTCCCGTTGCTGCGGCGGGACCAGCGCCTCGCGGTGATCTGGCCTGCCAGCGGGGCTCCCCTCACCTGGCAGTTGCTGCTGCGTCCCCAGGGCAGTGCCCAGCTCCCGCCCCTGCCCTGGCTCGCGGAGGCCCTGACCGAGCCGTTGCTGACCACCCTGCTGGCCGGTGGGTGGGTTCCCCCCCTGCCGGCGGGGGTTCTGGAGCCGGTGGTGCGCCGCTTCCCGCGTGCCATCGCCGCGTTGCTGCTGCCGGAACCTGGCCTGCTGCAGCGCTGCTGGAGCCTCCCCCCCCTGGAGATGGGCGCGCGGCTGGCGCTTCAGAGTCTCTGGGATGCCGCGGCACCGGACCCCCGCGACGGGGCCGGTGCCCCGCGCTGAGCCGCTTCCCCTCAGCCCCAGAGCCGTCGCCGTGGCGCGGCCGCCAGCCGCCGGTGCGTGTCGGCCAGCAACGCCGGAATCGGCAGCGACCGGGGGCAGCGGGGCAGGCAGGCTCCACAGCTGCGGCAGGCCTCGGCGTTGAGGGTTTCCCACCAGTGGCCGGCCCGGCCGATCAGGTTGTAGCGCTCCTGGGCGAAGCCCTCCATGCCATGGCCGACGGCCAGATTGCGCAGCCGCAGCAGCTCCGGAATCGGCACGTCATTCGGGCAGGGCAGGCAGGCGCGGCACTGGCCGCAGCCGGTGTCGCCCAGCCGGGCGGCGGCGGCCTCCCGGAGCCGCTCCAGGGCTGCCGCCCGCTCGGTACCCAGGCCGGCCAGCCGCCCCGCCTGCCACTGCCGGGCCCAGGCCAGATCCGCGGGCTGGGCCGCCCCCAGGCTGAGGGTGGAGATCCCCTGGTCCAGCAGGAACCGGTAGGCCAGCTCCAGGGGGTGGAACGGGGCGCAGTCCGCGAGCAGCTCCGGCGACGGCGCGTAGAGGTGGCCGCCCTTGTCGGCCGGGGAGATGGCCAGCACGCCGAGGCCGTCGGCAAGGGCGGCCCGGGCCAGGGGGAGGCGGGTCTGGTCGAACAGATGCACGTGCAGGCAGCAGAACGTGAACCGCCCGCTGGCCAGCGCCTGCTCGATCAGGGGGCTGGCGCCATGGCTGGAGAAGCCCACCTGCAGCACCAGGCCCTCGCCCAGGGCCCAGGCCAGGAGCTCGGCGCCCGCGCCGTGGCAGGCCCAGGCCAGGTGCTCCGGGGTGTTCAAGCCATGCACCGCCAGACCCGTGAGCTGTTCGAGCCCCAGGCGCTCCAGGATGGCGCGCAGCTGGGCCTGGCCGGTGGCCAGATCGGTGCCCGGCAGCAGTTTGCTGGTGACCAGCCAGCCACCTTCGGGAGCGAGCTCCGCCTCCCTGAGCCGCCGCAGCCCCTGGCCGAGGAAGCGTTCGGCCGGGCCATAGGCCGGGGCGGTTTCCAGATGGTTGATCCCGGCGTCCAGGGCCGCCCGCAGCACGGCCTCCATCTGCTCCGGACTCGCCAGGGCCCGCATCGTGCCCAGGGTGAAGGCCGAGACCGCCGGCCCCCGGCCGAAGGGGCGCCTAGCCGGCGTCACCGGGTGGATGGCTCGGGCCCAGGTCGCTCGGGCCCGGATCGGGGCTGTCGCTGGCGGCCTGGTCGCCGCCGCCTTCGGGTTCGATCTCGCGCTGCGCTTCGCCCAGATGGCGCACCAGTTCCGCCGGGCTGACCGAGTCGAGGAAGCGGCGGAACTCGTTCTGGTCTTCGGCGTCGGCCTCCGCGTCCACGGGGATCGAGGCGTCGGCCACCACTTCCTCGTGCATCCAGATCGGCGTGTCGGTGCGCACGGCGAGCGCGATGGCATCACTGGGCCGGGCATCGAGTTCGATCGGCTCGCTGCCCTCCGCTGCGCCGCTGCGGCTGAGCCGGAGCAGGGCCCGGAAGGTGCTGTCCTCGATCGTGTGGATGATCACGCGGTCGAGCTGGAGCTTCCCGGCGGCCAGCAGCTCCACCATCAGATCGTGGCTGAGCGGCCGGGGGGGACGCTCGTGGCCGAGGCCCACCAGGATGTTCTGGGCTTGGGCCTGGTCGATCCAGATCGGCACCTGGCGCCGGCCGGAGGGATCGCGCAGCAACACGATAGGACTGCGGCTCGCCGCATCCAGGGCAATTCCGGCGACCCGCATTTCCACCATGACCCGGCGTGCCCCTCTGACTGATTATGGCCAGCAGGGGAGGACGGGCGGATGTTCACGGGACTGGTGCAGGCCACGGGGTCGATCGAGCGGGCTGCCGGCGGGGTGCGCCTGCGCTGGTCTCCGGCGGCGGGGGGCTGGGGGCCGGGCGACCTGGGGCTGGGGGACAGCGTGGCGGTGGATGGCGTCTGCCTCACCGTGGCGGAGCGGCTGGCCGATGGCTTCCGGGCCGATGTCAGTGAGGAGACCCTGGCCCGCTCCACGCTGGCGGGCAAGGCGGAACGGCGGGCCGCCGTCAACCTGGAGCCGGCCCTGCGGCTGACCGATCGGCTGGGCGGGCATCTGGTGAGCGGCCACGTGGACGGCCTGGGCACCGTGCGGAGCATTGAGCGCCAGAGCGCGTCCTGGCGGCTCGAGATCGGCTGGGACGACCCTGGCTACGGCCGCTACGTGTGCGAGAAGGCGAGCATCGCCGTCGACGGGATCAGCCTGACGGTGGCGGGGTGCCGGGCGGATGGGGGCTGCTTCTGGATCGCGGTCATCCCCCACACCTGGGCCGGCACCACCCTGAACGCCCTGCGGCCGGGGGATGGGGTGAATCTGGAGGCCGACCTCCTGGCCAAGTACACCGAGAGGCTGCTGGCTCAGGGACGCCACGACCAGGCAGAAGGCAGCAGGGCCGCGGGAAGCGGTGCGGGAAGCCGTGCGGGAAGCGGTGGAGTGGCCCGGCTCGACGCCGCCTGGCTGGCCGAGCATGGCTGGCAGACCTAGGGTCCGGATGGATGCATGGCGGGTCGATGGGTCAGGCAGGCCGCTCCCTGGATGCCGCGACCCTGAGGGCCTTCACCCTCTGGGAAGGGGCGCTGATGCTGGTGCTGGGGGTTCTGGCGCTCCTCTTCCCCCTGGTGGCTTCCCTCTGGGTCACCGTGGTGGTGGCGCTGCTGTTCCTGGTGGGCGGGCTGGTGGGCTGGATCAACAACCTGATGCGGGCCCGGCTGCTCAGCCCCTGGCTCGCCTTCTGGAGGCTGGTGGTGTCCACCCTCTTCGTGCTCGCCGGCCTGGCGATGATCAGGCAGCTGGCCTCCGGTCCGGTCGGCGCGGCGGCCCCTGTGGCAACCCTGGCGCTGGCGATCGGGGTGGTGTTCCTGGTGGAAGGGCTGGTGGCCCTGGTGGTGTCCCTGGCCCACCGTCAGATTCGTGGCTGGGCCTGGGGACTGCTCAATGGGATCGTGACGCTGGTGCTGGGTGTGCTGATCCTCCGGCTGCCGGAGGCTGCGCTGCTGAGCGTGCTCGGCATCCTGGTGGGGATCAGTTTCGTGTTCAGTGCCGTGGATCTGCTCAGCTTCAGCGCCAGCTTCCACGCCGATCAGGGCTGATCAGTCCTGATCACCCGCTTCACTCGAGGGCCCCGGCTCGCTGTCCTGTTCCGGATCGTCCAGGGGTAGGAGCCAGATCGAACCGGTCTCCTGATGGATCTCGATCCGGAACTCCTGGCCGGGCTGCAGCCCCATCCGGCGGGTGTAGGCATTGCCGATCAGCAGGTTGCCGTTGCCGTGCACCCGCGTGCGGAACTCGGCCTGGCGCCCCTTGGCGTGGCCCCCGCCCACCTCGGCTGAGGCCAGACCCCCCGGCACCGGGTAGCCCTTGGCCGCCACGAGAGCGCGGTAAAAGCTCTTCCTCAGCACCCGCCCACTGGGCCCCACGTAGCCGCAGGCCCGGGCGATCTGATCGTCCGGCTGGTTGCTGAGGGCACGGGCCCGGTCCAGCAGGGCCTTGCCCTCCAGCATCTGCGTCGGACCACCGCCACCCGTGCGAGCCATGGCTGGAGACCTGGAAAACGCATGCATAGTGAGATTGTGCCCATGACCGGCTGTCATCGGCAACCGGAACAGCAGCGCGGCTGCCGCTGGGGGTGGGAACTCAGGGCAGGGTCAGAGGAGATAGAGCAGGCCATACAGCACCACCCAGATGCCGTCCACGAAGTGCCAGTAGAGCTCGGCGGCTTCCAGGCCGAAGTGGTTGCGGGCCGAGATGCGGCCGCCGCTGCGGCACTGGAACGCCACGATGGCGATGCAGATCACCCCCAGGGTCACGTGCAGACCGTGAAACCCGGTGAGGGCATAGAAGGTGCTGGCAAAGAGATTGTCGGTGAGGCCAAAGGGCAGTGAGAAGTACTCCAGCATCTGCCCACCGAGGAACGTGGCCCCCAGCCCGGCCGTGATCAGCAGCCAGGCCTGGCAGGCCCCGAGGCGGTTGGCCCGGCATTCGCGCCCCGCCCGGTGGAAGGTGAAGCTGCTGAGCAGCAGCAGCACGGTGTTGATGGTCGGCATCAACAGCTCCAGCTCGTAGGTGCTGCCGGCTGGGAGAGGGTTGACGGCGCGGAAGGTGAGGTAGGCCGCGAAGAATCCGGCGAACGTCATGCCATCGGCCACCAGGAAGGTGGTCAGCCCGAACATGCGCACGTCGGCATGGCCGTGGCTGTCGCCGTGATCGGAGCTGGACGCCAGCAGGGCGTCGTCGGTGGGATTGGGGGTGGTGGTCGTCATGGGGTGCCCTCCCGGGGGATGCCGTAGCCGTAGGGCTCGGTGACAAGGGGTGCTTCACCCCGCCAGTTCTCCACGGGTGGGGGTGAGCTGGTGAGCCATTCCGGGGTGCGGGCGTTCCAGGGGTTGTCCCCTGCTTCCTCACCGCGGATGGCCGTGATCACCACGTTCACCAGAAGCGGCAGGGTGCTGATCGCCATGATCAGGGCCCCCACACTGCTCAGCTGGTTGAGGCTGGTGAAGGCGGGGTCGTATTCGGCCACACGGCGAGGCATGCCATTGAGGCCGAGCCAGTGCTGCGGCAGGAAGCAGAGCTGGAAGCCGATCATGGTGAGCACGAAGTGGAAGCGGCCGAGATCTTCATTGAGCAGACGTCCCGTGAACTTGGGATACCAGTGGTAGAGGGAGGCAAAGATCACAAACACCGTGCCTCCGTAGACGATGTAGTGGAAGTGGCCGACCACGTAGTAGGTGTCGTGAACGTGGATGTCGAAGGGAACCTGAGCCAGGGTGATGCCTGTGATGCCCCCGAAGACGAAGTTGAGAATGAAGCCGCAGGAGAAGAGCATGGCCGAGTTCAGCGCAATCTTCCCTCCCCAAAGGGTCGCAATCCAGTTGAAGAATTTGATTCCGGTGGGAACGGCAATGAAGGATGTCGCGATCGTGAAGAACAGTCGCATCCAGGGCGGTGTACCGCTCGTGAACATGTGGTGGGCCCAGACGATCAACCCGAGAAAGACGATCGCCATGATGGAATAAACCATCGTGGTGTAGCCGAACAGGGGCTTGCGGGCATGCACCGGGAGAATCTCGCTCACCAGGCCGAATGCCGGCAGAACCATGATGTAGACGGCGGGATGGGAATAGAACCAGAAGAGATGCTGGTAAACAACCACATTGCCTCCCAGCACCGGATTGAAGAAGCCCGTGTGCGCAATGATGTCGAAGCTGAGCAGGATCAGCACACCGGCCAACACCGGGGTGGAGAGCACCACCAGCAGGCTGGTTCCCAGCATGGCCCAGCAGTACATCGGGAGTTGCATCATCTTCAGCCCGGGCCTGCGCAACTTGAGGACCGTGGCGATGAAGTTCACGGCGCCAAAGATCGAGCTTCCTCCAAGCAGCAGCACGCTGAGAATCCACACCACCTGGCCAGCTGCCGGTGTCGTGAGGCTGAGCGGCGGATAGGCCGTCCAGCCCGATTGGGCAGCTGCTCCGGCCAGAAAATAGCTGCTGATCAGCAGGATTCCGGCTGGCGGAATCATCCAGAACGCCACCGCATTCAATCGCGGAAAGGCCATGTCCCTGGCACCCACATAAAACGGGATCAGGTAATTGCCAAAGCCTCCGTTCACCACGGGCACGATCCACAGGAAAATCATCACCGTGCCGTGCAGGGTGAGCACCTCGTTGTAGGTGTCACGGCTGACGAAGTCGGCCATGGGGCTGACCAGTTCGGTGCGGATCACCCCAGCGAGGGCGCCTCCGACCAGATAGAAGAGGAAGCCGCAGACCAGGTACTGCAGGCCGATCACCTTGTGGTCGAGGCTGAAGCTGAGGTAGCGCAGCCAGCCTGTGGGTTGAAGGCCCGTGGGCAGGGGACTGGGACTGGCGAGGGTCATGGGGATCGGAGGAGTCGGCTCCGGACGTCAGGCGAGCGGCAGGGAGCTGGTGCAGGGGAAGGATGCCGGTCAGAGCGGCTGCCCGCGGGTGCACGGGCGGATGGTGGGCGACGGGGTCCAGTCATGTGCTGGTGAGGGGCGTGTTCTGCGCTCTCCAGGCCTCGAAGGCCTCGGGTTCGTGCACCACCACGGTGGAGCGCATGCCGCCGTGGTAGGCGCCACACAGTTCGGCGCAGACGATCGGGTAGCTGCCGGGCCGGGTGGCGGTGAAGGACAGGACGGTGGTCTGGCCGGGGATCACGTCCTGCTTGAGCCGGAACTGCGGCACCCAGAAGGCGTGAATCACGTCGCGGGCTTCCATGCGGAGTTCGACGGGCTGGCCCAGGGGGACATGGAGTTCACCACTGGTGATGCCGTTGTCGGGGTAGTGGAAGATGAAGGCGAACTGCATGGCCGTCACCTCCACCGGCAGGGTGGGAAGGGGCGCCGCTCCATTCACCGTCGTGGCTGCGGGATCAGCCGCCGTGGTGGCGGGCCCGATGCCTCCCCAGATCCGGGGGGCTGGCGTCGGTGCGGAAGCCATGGCCCCGTGATCCATAGCTTCATGGCCCATGGCGGCATGGTCCATGGCCGCATGGTCCATGAGGGGCGCCATCCCTCCCATCCGTTCGTAGATGTCGTAGCTGTAGATACCGACAAACAGCACGACCACGGCCGGAATGGCCGTCCAGACGATTTCGAGGGGAAGATTGCCCTCGATGGCGATGCCGTCAGCCCCGTCACCGGGAGGCCGCCGGAAACGCATCAGGCTGTAGATCAGCACGATCGCGACACCCAGGAAGAGGGTGGTGCCAATGCTGAATAAAACCTTAAAGAGTGAATCGTAGGTGGCCGCATTGCTGCTGGCGTCAACCGGAAGCAAGTTGACTCGATTCCCCACCAGCAGCCCTGTCGCCACAAGGCCTGCACTGGCCAGGGCTGTGGTCACGGCGGTGCGGATTTGCACGGAGTTTTCGGTACTGGGTTTCAGCCTATGGGCAGGGGCCGCGGATTGCGAGGCCGGCCTGCGGGATGATGGCGATTGGAACATTCTTGTCCGCTTTCATCGCCATCCCAGTGGCTGAATGTGGCGAATCCCGGATGTGAGCAAATCGCCATCCCGGCACAGCGACACCATCGCTACGGTGTCACGACTTCGCCGCGACCCGCCGCATGCCAGCCGGCCTCGGGCCCTCCTTTCCGCCGCCATCACCACTGGCTTCCGTCGGGCTGGTGCGCAGGCTTGAACGACTCAGTGGCCATCTGGTGGTGGCCCTGGTGGTGCTGGTGGTGATCGGAGGCGCCACCCGTGTCATGGAAGCCGGACTCGCCTGCCCCGACTGGCCTCTCTGCTACGGCACGCTGCTGCCCGGCCGCCAGATGAACCTCCAGGTCTTCCTGGAGTGGTTCCATCGGCTCGATGCGTTCGTCGTGGGGATCGCCCTGCTGGTCCTCGCCGCGGTGAGCGTGTTCGCCCGTCGCCGCCTGCCGCCGTGGCTGCCGCCCCTCTGTCTGGCGGCCCTGCTGCTGGTGGCGGTGCAGGGCGGGCTCGGGGCCCTCACGGTGATCCAGCTGCTGCCGGCCGCCCTGGTCACCGCCCACCTGGCCACGGCCCTGCTGCTGGTGGCCCTCGTCAGTGGCATGCACCAGGGCCTTCGCGTGACGGCCGCGGCGCTTCCAGGAGCCCAGCAGGCTGCCCCGCAGGCACGGGGCCTGGCCGTGGCCGCGATGGTGGTGGGTCTGATGGTCTTCACCCAGTGCCTCCTCGGCGGTGCCATGGCCAGCCAGTGGGCCGCCGACCGCTGTGTCGGCCTGGGCGAGGCCTGCCGCTGGCTGCTGTTTCACCGCCGCATGGCGCAGGTCTCCGCTCTGGCGGTCCTCCTGCTGGCCGGGACGGTCCTGCTCCGCTCCCGCGGCTGGGGGATCCGCTGGCTCGGCATCACGGCAGGCGCCCTGGTCCTGGCCCAGGTCGGTCTGGGGGTGAGCACCCTGAGGCTCGGCCTGGCCGTGCCGGCGCTCACGATCGGCCATCAGCTGGTGGCCGTTCTGCTGGTGGCCGTGATCGCCGCGGTGGTGGGCCATGGCCTGGCCATGACGGCCCCGGGGCCGATGTCCGCAGATGCTTCCTTCGCTGAGGTGATCCATGGTTAGTGCCACGGTCCTGTCCATGGCCAAGCCGGCGGTGCGCCCGTCGGTGCAGTTGCCCGCCTGGCTGGAAGTCGCCAAGCCCCGCCTGATCCCCCTTCTGCTGGCCACGACCCTGGCGGGCATGGCGGTGAGTGGCGGGACCATCGCCCCGGGCATGGCCGTCTGCACCCTGGTGGGCGGGGCCCTGGCCTCCGCTGCGGCCGGGGTTCTGAACTGCCTCTGGGAGCAGGATCTCGATGGCCGCATGCAGCGCACGAGCCGCCGTGCCCTGCCCTCGGGCCGTCTGGCCCAGCGTCAGGCCTTCGCCCTGGCGGTGGCGCTCACCCTGGTGTCTGTGGTGGTGCTGCTGATCGGGGTCAATGCCCTGGCGGCCAGCCTGTCGCTGCTGGGCCTCTGCAGCTATGTGCTGCTCTACACGGCTCTGCTCAAGCCGCGCACACCGCAGAACATCGTGATCGGCGGGGTGGCGGGGGCGATCCCCCCGCTGGTGGGGGCGGCGGCCGCCAGCGGCCAGCTGGGACTGGCCAGCTGGTGGCTGTTCAGCCTGGTGATGGTCTGGACCCCTGCCCACTTCTGGGCTCTGGCTCTCCTGCTCCGGGAGGACTACCGCTCGGTGGGCATTCCGATGCTGCCGGTCGTGCACGGCGTCGTCGTCACGGCCCGGGCGATCCGCGGCTACGCCTGGCTCACGGTGGCGCTGAGCCTCGCCGGCGTCTGGCTGCTCCCCTCGGGTGGGCTCTTCTACGGCCTGCTGGTCCTGCCCTTCAATGGCCGTCTGCTCCAGCTGGTGCGGGCCCTGGAGGTCCAACCCGAGGATCCCAGGGCGGCCCGCTCCCTGTTCCGCTGGTCGATCTTCTATCTCTTCGGCATCTGTCTCCTGCTGCTGATGGCCCGGCTGCCGATGGCCGAGCCGCTCTCCATCCCCCTCGCGGCACTGCCTACATTGGTCGGCTGATCTGCGGGCATGGGCTGGGATGGCCAACGGAGAGGGGCGCTGGTGATCGAAATCGCAGACCTCCGCAAGGGTTACGGCACTGGCCCCAGACGGGTTCAGGCCCTCGACGGCCTGTCGCTCTCGGTCCCCGCCGGCAGTCTCTACGGCTTGCTCGGACCGAATGGAGCCGGCAAGACCACCACCCTGCGGATCCTCTGCACCCTGCTGGCCCCCGATCAGGGGTCGGTCCGGGTGGCCGGCGTCGATCCCCTCACCGATCCGCGGGCTGTGCGCCGCCTGCTCGGCTACGTGGCCCAGGAGGTGGCGATCGACAAGATCCTCACCGGTCGGGAACTGCTGCAGCTGCAGGGCGATCTGTACCACCTCAAACCCGCTGGGCGGGATCGGCGCATCGAGGAGCTCGTCGCGTTGCTCGGCATGGCCGACTGGATCGACCGCCGCTGCGGCACCTACTCCGGGGGGATGCGGCGACGCCTCGATCTGGCTTCGGGACTGCTGCACGCCCCCCAGGTGCTCGTTCTCGACGAGCCCACCGTGGGGTTGGACATCGAGAGCCGTGCCGCCATCTGGGACGTGCTGCGGCGTCTGCGCGACGGCGGCACCACCGTGTTGCTGAGCAGCCACTACCTCGAGGAGGTGGATGCCCTGGCCGACCGTCTGGCCATCCTCGAAGCCGGTCGGGTGATCGCCGAAGGCACTCCGTCGGAACTCAAGGATGCCCTCGGGGGCGATCGGGTCACCCTGCGGGTGCGGGAGTTCAGCGACGCGGAGGAGGCCTCCCGGGTCCAGGACCTGCTCCGCGGCTGCCAGGGGGTGCGCCAGGTGGTGGTCAACCGCGCCCAGGGCTATTCCCTCAACCTCGTGGTGGAGCACGGGGGCGTGGTGGAGCAGCTGCGTCGCCAGCTGGCCCAGGCCGATCTGCCCGTCTTCGCCCTCGCCCAGAGCCGTCCGAGCCTGGATGATGTCTACCTCCAGGCCACCGGGCGCACCCTGATGGACGCCGAACTGGCCGTCGCCGGGATCCGCGATCCCAAGGCTGAACGCAAACAGAGCATGCGCTGACCTGCCATGACCACCGCCTCTTCGTCCATCCCCGCCACGGGGGACGCTCCCGATGCCCGGGGCTCGGCCTTCGCCGAGATCAGCCAGGAGACCCTGGCGCTGACCCGTCGCCTGTTCGTGCAGCTCCAGCGCCGGCCCTCCACTCTGATTGCCGGGGTGCTGCAGCCGCTGATCTGGCTGATCCTGTTCGGGGCCCTGTTCGCCAAGGCTCCGGCCGGCCTGCTGCCCGGCGGCGTGAGCTATGGCCGCTTCCTCGGGGCGGGCGTGATCGTGTTCACGGCCTTCAGCGGGGCTCTGAATGCGGGGCTCCCGGTGATGTTCGATCGGGAGTTCGGTTTCCTGAACCGGCTGCTGGTGGCACCCCTGCGCTCCCGCAGCTCGATCGTGCTGGCCTCGGTGCTCTACATCACGGCCCTGAGCCTGGTGCAGAGCCTCGCCATCATGGGAACGGCGGCCCTGCTGGGATACGGCTGGCCGGGCGGGAATGGCCTGCTCCTGGTGCTGGTGACCCTGTTGCTGCTGGTGTTTGCCGTCACGGCCCTGAGCCTCGGTCTGGCGTTTGCGCTGCCGGGCCACATTGAGCTGATTGCCGTGATCTTCGTCGCGAACCTGCCCCTGCTGTTCGCGAGCACGGCCTTGGCACCGATTTCCTTCATGCCGGCGTGGCTGGGCTGGCTAGCGGCCCTGAATCCCCTTACCTTCGCGATTGAACCGATCCGTGCCGCCTACGCCGGCAACCTCTCCCTTACGGCCGTGGTGCTTCAGGCTCCCTACGGAGATCTGAATGCTGCCACCTGTCTGGCGGTGCTGGCGATCCTGGCGGGCGGGCTGTTCGCGTTGATCCGGCCCCTGCTGGATCGCAAACTCACCTGACGAGCCGCCACCGTGCCCCGACCACCCCGCTTCCCCGTGCCAGCCCGGCCCGATCTGGAGGGTCGCCTGCTGGGGGCGGTCGCCGAACGCGAGGCTGCCCAGGCCCGGCGTCTGGCTGACCAGCTGGTCCACCGCCGGGGTGTCGCCGCCCTCGAGCGCCTGATCCACCGCACCCTGAGCCGGAGCCAGGGTGAGGAGGCCAGGGATTGGCTGGCCGGCCTGGTCGGCCTTGCGGCCCCGGTGGCTGCTCAGTCTGTTGACCAGTGGGTGGACCAGGTTCTGGATCAGGTCGTCGCCCCCCGCGTCGAGCCGTTCCTGCAGCCTGAGCCAGCCGACGAGACCGACCGCTCCACGCCTGACTCCGGTGCGATGGCTGCTCTGCAGGACACCCTGGGGGTCGGGTTCGCTGCTTCGGAGGCCTTCGGCGAGGCCTCCTGGCTGCAGGATCTCGCCCGGGAGCAGGACGTGCTGGCCGGCATCCTGCGGGAGCCGGTCGCCCCCGCGGCGTCAGCGCCGTCGCCCTCGGCCCAGCAGCCCCTGATTCCCCGGCTGATGGCGGTGTCGCCGTCGCCGGTCTCCCGGCGCGCACCGGCACCGACCCCAGCCTCGCTGGCGCGGCTGCGGGCCTGGCTCCACGATGACGATGTTCTGCCGGAGGCCAGCTGAGCCGTGGCCCCTGCGCCCATCCCCAGCGGCCTGATCGTGTCGGTTCAGGCGCCGGAGGGATCCCCGATGCGTCATCCCGAGGTGATCGCGGCCGTGGCGGAGACCTGTCTGCTCCAGGGAGCCACGGGAGTCCGGCTGGAAAGTCCCGAGCACATCGGCGCCGTGCGGCGTCGTTGCCCACACGCCCTGATCGTGGGGCTCTGGAAGCGAACCTACCCCGACAGCCCGGTGTACATCACCCCGGGCTGGGAAGAGATCCGGGCTGTCTGGGCCGCCGGTGCCGACGTGGTGGCCATCGATGCCACCGACCGCCCGAGGCCGGCGGGGGCTGATCTGGCCGCGCTGATCGAACGGGCCGCCGCCGAGCTGGGGAGTCCGCTGATGGCCGATGTGGATTCGGTCCAGAACGGCCTGCGGGCTGCGCAGCTCGGCTGTGCCTGGGTCGGCACGACCCTCTACGGCTACACCGAGGAGACGGCCGGCCAGGCCCCGCCGGCCTGGGATCTGCTGGGCCCGCTGCGCCGCCAGTTGCCTCAGTCGGTGAGCCTGATCTGCGAGGGGGGGATTGGCTCGGCCGCCGAGGCCTGTGCCGCGCTGGAGCAGGGGGCCGACGCGGTGGTCGTGGGCACGGCGATCACCGGCGTCGACCTGCAGGTGGCTGCCTACGTGGGGGCGATGGCGAAGGCCAGGGCCTGACGCAGGGAAAAGGCTGGGCCTGAGCGCCAGGGCTGGGTGCAGCCCTGGCCGGCGATCACATCATCCCGGGCATCCCCATACCGCCCATACCGCCCATGCCACCCATACCGCCCATGTCGCCACCGGGGGCCGGGGGAGCTGGCGGTTCCGGCTTGTCGGCGATGACCGCCTCGGTGGTGATCAGCAGCGAGGCGATGGACACGGCGTCCTGCAGGGCCAGGCGGGTCACCTTGGCCGCATCGATGATCCCTGCCGCCATCAGGTCTTCGTAGACACCGGTCTGGGCGTTGTAGCCCTTGCCGCTGCTGAGCACGGCGGCACTCACGATCGAGCCGTCGATCCCCGCGTTGACGGCGATCTGCTGGAGCGGTTCGGCGAGGGCGCGCTGCACGATCTCCACACCGGTGCGCTCATCGCCCTGGGAGGCGGCCGCCAGTTCCGTGAGGTCCTGGGTCAGCTGAAGCAGGGTGGTGCCGCCCCCGGCCACGATGCCCTCCTCCACGGCGGCACGGGTGGCGTTGAGGGCATCTTCGATCCGCAGTTTGCGGTTCCGCAGCTCGGTTTCCGTGGGCGCTCCCACCTTGATGACCGCCACGCCGCCGGCAAGTTTGGCGATCCGTTCGGTGAGCTTCTCGCGGTCGTAGTCGGAGTCGGTGTTGTCGAGCTCGCGCTTGATGGAGGCCACCCGGTCGGCCACGGCCGCCTGGTGGTCATCGGTGGCCACGATCGTGGTGCTGTCCTTGGTGATGGTGATGCGACGCGCCTGGCCGAGGTCGGGGAGGAGGGCCTTGTCCAGGGTCATGGCCTGGTCCTCGCTGATCACCGTGGCCCCGGTCAGGACGGCGATGTCCTGCAGATAGGCCTTGCGCCGGTCGCCGAAGGAGGGGGCCCGCACGGCAGCCACCTGCAGCACGCCACGGTTCTTGTTGACCACCAGGGTGGCCAGGGCTTCGCCCTCCACCTCCTCGGCCAGGATCAGCAGGGGGCGCCCACTCTTGGAGACGGCCTCCAGCACCGGCACCAGGTCGTTGATCGAGCTGATCTTCCGGTCGGTGATCAGGACCAGGGCGTTGTCAAAGACGCACTCACGACGCTCCTGATCGGTGATGAAGTACGGCGAGCTGTAGCCACGGTCGAAGGCCATCCCCTCGGTGATCTCCAGCTCGGTGGCCAGGGAGGTGGATTCCTCGACGGTGATCACCCCATCGGCGCTCACCTTGCCCATCGCGTCGGCGATCATCCCGCCGATCTCCTCGTCGTTACCGGCGCTCACCGTGGCCACCTGACGAATCGCCTCGCCGGCCACGGCCTGGGCTTTGGCCGCGATGCCCTCAACGACCCTGGCCGCGGCCCGTTCCATGCCGCGGCGGACCCCCACCGGATTGGCTCCAGCGGCAACGTTGCGCATGCCCTCGCGCACCATGGCCTGGGCGAGGACCGTGGCGGTGGTGGTGCCATCACCGGCCTTGTCCTTCGTCTTGCTGGCGACCTGCTGCATCAGCTTGGCGCCGATGTTCTCGAAGGGATCCTCGAGGTCGATTTCCTTGGCGATGGTCACGCCGTCGTTGACAATGTCCGGGGCGCCGAACTTCTTCTCGAGCACCACGTTGCGCCCTTTCGGACCGATGGTGACCTTCACGGCATCGGCCAGGGCGTTGACACCCCGTTCGAGGGCGGCGCGGGATTCGTCGGAAAAGCTGACCAGCTTGGCCATTGGGTCGGAGAGGTGCCTTTATGAAAGATTCCCATGGCGACCGTTGCCCGGTCTGGTGGGGAAAGCCGAATGCAGCACGGGCCGAGAGGCCACCGGGCCGATAGGGTCTGGCCAGGGTTCGCTGGAGCCGTCGAAGGAGCCTTGGAGGAGCTGCTGCAGTCCGCGCTTGACACGGCCGCCGGGGAATCCATCGTCATGGACCCCACCGGCAGCGCCAACGCCATGGTGTTCGTGCTGGTCACGGCCCTCGGCTTGCTGATGGCCCTGATCTACGTGCCCCTGCGCCTGTACCTCACCCTCACCGCCCGCAGCAGGCGGCTGCGGCTGCTGCAGCGCATCCGGCGGCTGCGGGAGGAACTGGCCCAGCCGATCGGCGGCTAGGGCTCAGCGCATCACCATGCCGCCATCCACCTGCAGCACCTGGCCCGTCATGTAGGCCGCGGCCGGGTCGGCGGCCAGGAACCGCACGGCACCGGCCACTTCACTCGGGCTGCCCATCCGTCCCAGGGGAATGGCCTTGAGGATCGGTTCCTTGTCGAGTTCGGCGGTCATGTCGCTCTCGATGAAGCCTGGGGCCACCGCATTGACGGTGACGCCCCGGGCGGCGAACTCGGCGGCATTGCTGCGCGTGAGGCCGATCACGCCGGCCTTGGCCGCGCTGTAGTTCGCCTGACCGGCGTTGCCGAACAGGGCCACCACCGAGGTGATGTTGATGATGCGGCCGCTGCGGGCCTTGAGCATCGGCCGGCTCACGGCCCGGGTGCAGAGGAAGACGCCGGTGAGGTTGAGGTCGATGACGCTCTGCCAGTCGTCGGTCTTCATCCGCATCAGCAGCCCGTCGCGGGTGATGCCCGCGTTGTTCACCAGCACATCCAGGCGGCCTTCCTTCTCAAGCACGGCCTTGACCATGGCCTCCACCTGAGCCTCGTCGGCCACATTGGCCTGGTGGGCCCAGGCCTGGCCACCGGCGCCCTGGATGGCCTCGACCACCGCCGTGGCGGCATCGGGGGAGCTGGCGTAGTTGACCACCACGGTGGCGCCCGCCGCCGCCAGTTCCCGGGCGATGGCGGCGCCGATCCCCCGACTCGCCCCTGTCACCAGGGCGACCTGACCGTCGAGGGACGTGGCGATGGCCATGGAACTGGGATGCGTCAGGGGCCGATCGTATGGCGACGCCCGGACGGCGCCTTCCCGGGCGGGCTCAGGCGAGGCCCAGGGCGGACAGGACTTCTGCGCTGGTCAGACCGTCGAGCTGACCGGCCCGGCCAAGGGCCTGGACACCCTGCCGGGAGGGCAGCGCCGAGGACGCCCGTCCGAGGGCCACCACCGGCAGACCCAGCAGAACCGCCAGCTCGATGCTGGCGGGATCGCTGGCCAGCACCACGTCCGCGTTGGCCATCCGCGCAGCCTGCTCGCGGATGGTTCCCGTGCCGCCCGCCAGCGTGCGCAGGTTCGGCAGGCTGCGGCGGATCAGGCCGGGGAGCTCCTGCCAGCGCTCCTGGGGCCAGTCGCCCTCGCCTCCGGCCGGGGCCAGCAGCAGCACCGGTCCGTCCCCCGAGGGCAGTTCGGCGGCCGCCTGACGCAACTCGGCAGGGGGGAGCGTGAGCCGGAAAACCTCGGCCTCCAGCCGCACGCCGATCGGCTGGAGCCAGGCCTCCCACGCCTGGCAGGGCCAGATCCCCTGCGGCTCCTTCACCCGCTCGGTGGCGGAGAACCCTCCGCTGGCGATGCGGCTGGGGATGTGGCTCATCGAGAGCATCAGATCCACCTGCCGTCCGCCGGCGCGGTTGATGCAGAGCTGGAAGTCGGGCTCGCGGATCGTGCCGAGCAGATTGGCCCAGTCGGCCAGGGTGCCGGCCTCGAAGTTGAACGGAACGGCGCGGCTGACTCCCGGATGGAGCCCCCAGAGGGGCACCGCCTCCGGTGGACAGACGATCTGGACCTGGGCCTGCAGCTGGTCGGCGACAGCGCCCACAGCGGGGAAGGCCTGGAGCTGAAGGCTGCTGTCGCCCGGGATCAGAAACAGGGCGCGCATTCAGGGGCAGGCACGGCGGCCTGATTGTATGGAGCCGTTCCGGACTGGCCTGTTCGCGGGAGACGCCTGTGCATCTGTTGATCGCCGCCGCCGGCAGCGGCCGCCGGATGGGTGCTGCCGGCAACAAACTGCTGATCGCCGTGGCCGGCAGGCCGGTGCTGGCCTGGTCGCTGGAGGCGGCCCTGGCCAGCCGGGCCATCCGCTGGATCGGCATCGTCGGCCAGCCGGTCGATGAGCTGGCCGTCCGGGCGATCGTCGCCGCGGCCCGCCCCGACCGTCCCGTGGTGTGGATCGTGGGCGGCGAGACGCGGCAGGACTCGGTGAGCCGGGGCCTGGCGGCCCTGCCGGCCGAAGCCACGGGGGTGCTGATCCACGATGGCGCCCGCTGCCTGGTGGAGCCGGAGTTGCTGGACCGTTGCGCCGCCGCGGTGGAGGCGGGCAGGGCCGTCATTGCCGCCACCCCCGTCACCGACACCATCAAGCAGGTGGATGGGGGCGGGGCCATCCTCGCCACCCCGGATCGCAGCGGCCTCTGGGCCGCCCAGACCCCCCAGGGATTTCCGGTCGCCCAGCTGCGCCAGGCCCATGCCACAGCGGCCCGGGAGGGTTGGAGCGTCACCGATGACGCGGCCCTGTTCGAGCGGCTGGATCTGCCCGTGGGGGTGCTGGAGGCGCCGCCTTCCAACATCAAGCTCACCACCCCCTTCGATCTCGTCGTGGCTGCCGCGGTGCTGGCCTCCAGGCGCGGTGAGCTCGCTGGACCGGAGCGGTGAGCTAACCCAGCAGCCGCAGCACGCCCGCATCGGCATCGAGCCGCGCTCGCCAGCCCAGCGGCAGCGCCCCGTTGCCGGGCTCATGGCCCACCGGCAGGCCGGCGAGTATGGGGATGCCCAGGTCACCCGTCCGCTCCCGAAGCACCTGTTCGAGGCTGAAGCGACGTGGCGGCCTGGCCTCTGCGGCGCTCTCCCCGGGCTCCGGGGCAGGACCGGGCTCGTCGCAGCCGCTGAACTGACCGAGGCCGATCCCGGCGAGCTGCTGCAGGGCTCCGCAGAGGCGCCAGTGGGTCAGCATCCGGTCGATGCGGTAGGGGGCTTCGCCCACGTCCTCCAGGATCAGGATCGCGCCCCGCAGGTCGGGCAGGTGGGGGGTGCCCAGCAGATGCGTGGCCACGGTGAGGTTGGCGGCCAGCACCGGGCCCTCGGCCACCCCGCCGCGCCACCCCAGCCCGACCAGATCCGCCACCGGTTCGCCGAACAGCAAGGCCCGCAGCCGCTCGCGGCTCCACGGGGGTTCCGCCGCCAGGGTGGTGAGCAGGGGGCCGTGCACCCCTCCTGCGTTGCCCTGGGCGAGCTGGGCCCAGAGCAGGGAGGTGACATCGCTGAATCCCAGCAGCCAGCGCGCCGGCAGCGCCAGGGGGTGCTCCAGCAGCCGGGCCGCGCCCCAGCCGCCCCGCAGGCAGGCCAGCAGCTCGGCCCCGACTTCGCCGGCGCGGGTCAGGTCCGCCCGGCGCTCCGCGTCCCTCCCGGCCAGGTAGCCCCAGGAGCGCTGGTGGAGAGGTCGGCGCTCCACGACCAGTCCCCAGCTCTCCAGCACGGCGATCCCGGCCTCGAGGCGGCCGAGGTCCGCCGGATCCGGCAGGGCCGAGCTGGCCGCCGCCAGGGCCACGCGATCCCCTTCCCTCAGGGGCCTGGGCTGGTGGGCGGGCAGGTTCACGGCAGCCGGCCCAGCACGAGGGCCAGCAGGAGCAACCCCCCCAGCCAGACCTGGTGGCTGAAATGGCGGCCGAAGTCGCCGCGGCCCAGGCCGGGGCGCCGCAAGCTCCAGCCCTCCCGAAGCATGCCCAGCGCGGCGACGGCGAAGACGAGCCAGCTCGCCGGGGCCAGACCCCTCAAACCAGCGGCCAGGGCGAGCGCCAGCGCCGTGGCCGCGTAGCAGAGGCTCACCACCAGGGGGGCACGCCGGCCCAGACTCAGGGCACTGCTGCGGATGCCGATGGCGCGGTCATCGTCGTGATCGGCCATGGCGTAGACGGTGTCGAAGCCGAAGGTCCACAGCAGGGTGGCCAGCCAGGTGAGTGCCAGTGGCCAGCCGCCCGCCAGCGATCCGGTGGCGGCGGCCCAGGGGATCAGCACCGCAAAGCCCCAGCAGAGGGCCAGCACCAGCTGGGGGTAGGCGAACCAGCGCTTGGCGGAGGGGTACAGCAGCACCGGGGGGAGGGCGGCCATCGCCAGGCCCAGGCAGAGCCCGCGGCTCTCCCCGGGGAGGCCCCACAGCACCACCG
This sequence comes from Aphanothece microscopica RSMan92, assembly GCF_046613545.2. Lineage (NCBI taxonomy): Bacteria > Bacillati > Cyanobacteriota > Cyanophyceae > Chroococcales > Aphanothecaceae > Aphanothece > Aphanothece microscopica. Next base: position 26,299 of record NZ_JBKKKY020000032.1, read on the forward strand.
CCAGGCCCGCCGCCAGGCTGATCGCGAGCAGCATCAGGGCCTCCAGGGTTCCCACCCGCCCCGCCGCCAGCGGCCGGGTGCGGGTTCGCTCCACCAGGGGGTCGATGCGGCGATCCCACAGGTCATTGGCGATGCAGCCGGCGGCGCTCACCGCCAGGCCTCCCACCACGATGGCCGCCACCAGGGCCGGGGGGGGCGGCACCGCAGGCAGCAGCCAGAGGCTCCAGCCGGCCGGAATCAACAGGATCAGCCGACCGCTGGGCTTGTGCCAGCGCACGAGCTCGAGCCAGGCCCCCAGCCTGCTGACGACGCCTCCGCCCCCCCTGCTGCGGCCCGCTGGGCCGAGCTCCGCCTTGCCCATGCCGTCTCCCCCTTGTGACGACGCCCCTTGTGACGACGTCGGGGCGAAGGCTAGGCCTGCTGCCGGGACCGGCCGCGCCGCACCGGTCACCGGGGAGTGGCAAACTGACGCCGCCATGGCTGCCCTCAGTTCGATGGCCCAGACCCCAACCCCCCAGCGGGCAGATCGGCGGCGGGTGGCGGCCATCGACATCGGCACCAACTCGATCCATCTGCTGATTGCGGAGGTGGATGAGCAGCTGCGCAGTTTCTCGGTGCTGCTGGCGGAGAAGGCCACCACCCGCCTCGGGGAGCGTGACCCGGAAACGGGCGACCTCAGCGCGGAGGCGATCGAACGGGCGTTCCGTACCCTCCGCCATGACAGGGATCTGGCCGAGAGCCACGGCGTCGAGCAGATCGTCACGGCCGCCACCAGCGCCGTTCGCGAGGCCCCCAACGGCCGCGAGTTCCTCCAGGTCCTGCATGATCAGCTCGGACTGCCGGTGGAGCTTGTGAGCGGGCCCGAGGAGGCCCGCCTGATCTACCTGGGGGTCCTCTCCGGCATGGCCTTCGGGGACCATCCCCACATGATCATCGACATCGGCGGGGGCTCCACCGAACTGGTGCTCGCCGACGGTCGCGACGCCCGCACCCTCTCCAGCACCCGCATCGGCGCGGTCCGCCTGCAGCGGGAGTTCTGCCAGGTCGAGCCGTTGCCTCCCGAGCAGCGCTCCTTCCTCCAGGCCTACATCCAGGGAGCGCTGGACCCGGCGGTGGCGGAGCTGCGAAGGGCCCTGCGACCGGGCGAGGCGCCGCGGCTGGTGGGCACCAGCGGAACGGCCATGGCCCTGGCCGCCCTCGCGGCCGCCGAAGACGCCAAGCCCGCCCTGAAGCTGCAGGGCTACCGCCTGTCGAAGGAGCGGATCGACCAGCTCGTCGCCCAGCTGGTGGTGATGACCCCGGAGCAGCGCCGCGGCCTGGCGGCCATCAACGAACGCCGGGCTGAAATCATCGTGCCGGGATCCCTGATCCTGCAGACCGCGATGGGCATGCTCGGCGCCCGGGAGCTGATCGTCTGCGATCGGGCTCTGCGGGAGGGGCTGATCGTCGACTGGATGCTCCGCAACCACCTGCTCGGCGATCGCTTCTCCTTCCAGAGTTCGATCCGGGAACGCACCGTGCTGCACCTGGCCCAGAGCTATGGCATCGACCGGGACCGGGCCGATCGCGTCGCGGGCCATGCCCTGAGCCTCTACGACCAGACCCGCGGACTCCTGCATGACGACAGCGGCGACGGGCGGGCGCTGCTGTGGGCTGCGGCCCAGCTCCACACCTGCGGAAAGAGCATCAACATCTCGGCCTATCACAAGCACACCTGGTACCTGATCCGCCACGGCGAGCTCCTGGGCTATTCCGAACCCGAACATCTGATGGTCGCGGCCATCGCCCGCTACCACCGCCGCGGCCTGCCGAAGAAGCGGCATGAGTCCTGGCAGCTGATCGAAGGGCGTGAGGAGCGGCGCACGGTCGCTGCGATGGCGCTGCTGCTGAGGCTCGCCGCCGCCCTCGACCGGCGGCCGGCTGCGGTGATCGAGGCGATCCGTGTGCTGCCTGCCGAGGCGGGGGTGCTGGAGGTGGAGCTGATCCCGCTGGAAGCACCACCGGGCGAAGCTCCCGGGGAGCTGAGCCTGGAGCGCTGGAGTCTGCGGTCCTGCGCCGAGACCGTGGCCCAGGCCAGTGGGCTGGAGCTCAGGGTGCGGGAGCCCTGAACCGGTGCCAGGTCACCTTGTCAATGGTGCCCAGGGGTCTGGCTTGCGCTCCACCCACCGTCACGTCCACCAGATCGGGCCGGCCGGCGAGCACCAGCAGCTCCCCGTCCTTGAGCGGGAAGGTCTGTTCTCCCTCAAGGGTGCCGCGGAAGAGGCTGGTGCCTGAGCTGGTGCGGACCTCGATCCAGCTGGGCTGGCGGGCCTGAAGGCGCAGGGCGGCTGCGGGCGTCGCCGTTCCCGCCACCGCTGCTGTTGACGTCTCTGCAGAGGACGACTCTGCTGCTGGGCTCGCCGGTCTGCCGACGGGCTCCAGGCCAGCCGGCTGGCGTGGGAAGGGCAGGGCCAGCGGGGGCACCAGGCCCCGCTGCTGCAGCGCCACAGCGCCGCTGACCAGTCCGGCCGCCAGGGCCAGCCCTCCGAGCGCCCTGACGGGCACCCTGGTCCGGTCGTGGCGGGCCGGTCGGGACGACGACGCGGTGGGCGGACTGCCTGGGCCGTCGCGGTTGGGCCTGGCGGCGGCGAAGCCCTCGCTGCGGCGCAAGGCCAGGATCGGCCCATCGATGTCCACCCCAAGGCTGCAGGCCACCCGTCGGGCCTGGGCGATGACGAAGACCGGCTCCGGCAGGGCACTGCTGTCGGCGGCTTCAAGATGCTGAAGCTGCTCGGGTCCCATGTTCAGACGCCCGGCCAGCTCCTCGATGCTCAGACCCTGCTGCAACCGGGCTTCCTGCAGGCACTGGCCCAGGCGCTGCAGTTCCGGGTTGGGGTCTGCGCTCATGGGATCGTCAGGATCCAGGTGGAGAGGGAGGAGTTGGCTCTGCCGGCCAGGGTTGCAGCTCAGGCCCTGAAGCGCAAGCCGGAAGGGCTCCTCGCCGGGGGAGTGGCCAGGGCTTCGTGGAGGTGCAGGCCTGCTGGAATGGGCAGAGCGGCTGGGGGATGGAGGCCTGCTGGGGAGTGCAGGGTGGAGATGGGCGATACTGGATTCGAACCAGTGACCCCTTCCGTGTGAAGGAAGTGCGCTACCGCTGTGCTAATCGCCCGTCGGTCGGAAGGGTCCGTAGCGAACTGTCCCGACGCGATCGAGCTTAAAACACGGCCGGGGCCGCCTCCCGTAGCGGCGCCCCATCAGCTCCCCCATCGGCGAACATGGGCCCATCTCCGCCGGGACCTGTGAGCACAGCCGCTGACGCCAGCCCTGATCGACCGGCCTGCCCCCCGCCCGACCGTCCCCCGGCAGAGCCCTCCGGCAAGGCGCCAGAGCCCTCCGGCAGGTCGGCAGACCCCGCGCTCGACCCAGGCCTGGAACCCGGCATGGTCGATGTGCTGATCGTCGGTGGCGGTGTCTGCGGCACGGCGCTGCTGTTCGAACTCGCCCGCTACACCGACTTGAAGCGGATCGCGCTCCTGGAGCGCTACGACCGGCTTGCCGCAGTCAACTCCCGCGCCACCAACAACAGCCAGACCATCCACTGCGGCGACATCGAGACCAACTACACCCTCGAGAAGGCGTTGCGGGTCAAGCGGACCGCCGAGATGATCGTGCGCTACGCGGAGCTGCTCGATCCCCCGACTCGCGAGCGGTGTGTGTTCCGCACCCCGAAGATGGTGCTGGGCGTGGGGGAGACGGAATGCGCCTTCCTGCGGGAGCGCTTTCAGCGCTTTTCACCCCACTTCCCGGCGATGGAGCTCCTCGAGAAGGAGGAGATTGCGGCATGGGAGCCCCGGGTCGTCCTGGTGGACGGTGATCCCCGTCCGGAGGAGCTGGTGGCCATCGGCATCCGCAGCACCTACACCGCCGTGGACTACGAGGCCCTCACCGCTTCGTTCGTCGATCAGGCCCGGGCTGCGGCGGTGGAAACCGACCGGCGGGTGGACCTGCACCTCGGCACCACGGTCACCCGGATCACGCCCGATGGGGAGGGCTACCGGGTTGCGGTGGCGCCGACGGCCGGCTGCAGCGCTGCATCGGCCCTGCCCGCCGGCGAGATCCGGGCCCGCCATGTGGTGGTGAACGCCGGCGCCCACAGCCTGCTGATG
>NZ_JBKKKY020000033.1:0-29879 GCF_046613545.2 Aphanothece microscopica RSMan92
CCGACAAGGGCGATGGCAAGCAGGTGCGTTGGTACGCCCTCGGGATCGCCCTGGTCACCTTCCTGTTCACCGTCGGCGGGTACCTCAACGGCTACGACCCCTCCGTGGAGGGACTGCAGCTGGTGGAGCGGGTGACATGGCTGCCGGATCTGGGCCTGGCCTGGTCGGTGGGCGCCGATGGCCTCTCGATGCCCCTGATCCTGCTCACCAGCTTCATCACGGCCCTGGCGGCCCTGGCGGCCTGGCCGGTGAGCTTCAAGCCGAAGCTGTTCTATTTCCTGCTGCTGGCCATGGACGGCGGCCAGATCGCCGTGTTCGCCGTGCAGGACATGCTGCTCTTCTTCCTGGCCTGGGAGCTGGAGCTGATCCCGGTGTATCTGCTGCTGGCCATCTGGGGCGGCAAGAAACGGCAGTACGCCGCCACCAAATTCATCCTCTACACGGCCGGCAGCTCGCTGTTCATCCTGATCGTGGGCCTGGCGATGGCCTTCTACGGGGGTGACACGAGCTTCGAATACACGGCCCTGATGGCCAAGGAGTTCGGCACCAGGTTCCAGGTGATCTGCTACGCCGGCCTGCTGATCGCCTTCGGCGTGAAGCTGCCGATCGTTCCCCTCCACACCTGGCTGCCGGACGCCCACGGAGAAGCCACGGCGCCGGTGCACATGCTGCTGGCCGGCATCCTGCTGAAGATGGGCGGCTACGCGCTGCTGCGCTTCAACGTGCAGCTGCTGCCGGAAGCCCACGCCCAGTTCGCCCCCCTGCTGGTGGTGCTCGGGGTGGTGAACATCATCTACGCCGCCCTCACCTCCTTCGCCCAGCGCAACCTCAAGCGCAAGATTGCCTACAGCTCGATCAGCCACATGGGCTTCGTGCTGATCGGCATCGGCAGCTTCAGCGACCTGGGCACCAGCGGCGCCATGCTCCAGATGATCAGCCATGGCCTGATCGGCGCCAGCCTGTTCTTCCTGGTGGGCGCGACCTACGACCGCACCCACACCCTGCAGCTCGATGAGATGGGGGGCGTGGGCCAGAAGATGCGCAAGATGTTCGCCCTCTGGACCATCTGCTCGCTGGCCTCCCTGGCCCTGCCCGGCATGAGCGGCTTCGTGAGCGAGCTGATGGTGTTCGTGGGCTTCGTCACCAGCGAGGCCTACACCCTCAGCTTCCGGGTGGTGATGGCGATCCTGGCCGCCGTTGGGGTGATCCTCACACCGATCTACCTGCTCTCGATGCTGCGGGAGATCTTCTTCGGCAAGGAGAACGCCGAACTGGCCTCCCACACCCATCTGGTCGATGCCGAACCCCGCGAGATCTACGTGATCAGCTGCCTGCTCGTGCCGATCGTGGGCATCGGCCTCTACCCCCGGATCATGACCGACAGCTACCGCGCCTCGATCGAGGCCCTGGTTCAGCGGGAGACCACCGCCATGGCCCGGGTGATCAACCCACCGGCCGGAGACCTGATCCGTCAGCCCCTGCTCAGCGCCCCGGCCCTCCCCGTCTGAATCCCGATCGCTGGGCGTGGTGCTCGGCCTTGCCGCAGCCGTAACAGAACCCTGCGGATGGCGGCCCCGATCGACGTCCCAGCGCCCTTCTGCCTACGCTCCTGATCCCTGTGCTGGGGTGCCCCTGATGAAACAGCTGAACTTCCTGCTGATCTTCAGCTTCGGTCTCGCCACGGTGATGTTCACCCTGGAGAACACCGCCCCCACGACCGTGCACTTCCTGCCCGGCCTGAGCGCCACCATGCCCCTGGCGGCCCTGCTGCTCGTGGTGGGCGGTGTGGGAGCGACCGCGGCCTGGGTGTTCGCGGTCTGGACCGGTGTGGTGCGCAAGGTGGAGGCCATCCAGAACCAGAGCGACTACGACGCCCAGCAGGTTCGGATCCAGGAACTCGAGAACGACCTGCAGCGCTACCGCGCCACCGTGGATGCCCAGCTCGGTCTGCTGCCGGCGGCGGGTCAGAGTTCAGCCCAGCCGCGACCGGACGACAGCGGGTCCGTGATCGTCGAAGACGCCGATGCCGTTCCGAGCTGAGCGGCTGCTCCCAGCAAGCCGCGCCATGGCCACCCGAGGGATGTCCCATCATCGGTGGGATATGCGATCGAGACTGGTGGCCGCGGATTGAGACCGCGGATTGAGAGTGGTGGCCACGGGCCGTCACCGTTACTTTGACCCTACGGATCCTTGGAGCGTTCGGGAAGGATTGGCTGAAGCGGGCGCCAGGCTGGCCATCCGGTTGCTGCAGGATGCAGCGGAGCGGGGGGATCTCGACCCCTGGGACGTCGATGTGATCGCCGTGATCGACGGGTTCCTGGATCAGTTGCGTCAGCGCATCACGGTGCCGCGGCTGGTGGCAGAGGCCCGGCCGGGCAGGGGCGGAAGCTACGAACAGGATCTGGCGGAGGCCAGCGAGGCCTTCCTGGCCGCGTCCGTGCTGGTGAGCCTGAAGGCGGAGGTGCTCGAGGCCAGCACCTTCCCCCCGGAGGTCGCCCTGGAGGACGCCGAGGAGTTCGGTTTCGAGGCTGACGGCCAGGGCTGGCTGATCGGAACGGCGCTGGAACTGCCACGGCGCCCCGAACGGCACCTCTGGCGACGGCCCGTCGCCCCACCGCCGCTGCAACGCCCGGTCACCCTGGGGGAACTGATCCGCCAGCTCGAGGACATCGCCGAACGGCTCGAGCAGGAGGAAGGGCGCCGACAGGTGCGCCAGCGCCCCCGCCGCTACAGCGACCGGGCGGCCATCGAGCAGGTGGCGACCCTGGCGCACCGGGAGAAGCTTCCGGAAACCACGGCGGCCCTCAGCCAGTTCCTGCTCAGCTGGGATCCGGCCCAGGACTGGGTGGGTTTCGAAGGTCTGGTGGAGGCCTGGGCCGTCACCGTCGAGACACGGCAGGCGGAGGCGGACCTGGATCGCGATCGCGTCGGGGTCTTCTGGGCCCTGCTGTTTCTCTGCCACCAGGGCAAGGTGGAGCTGGAGCAGCCGGGCGGCCTGTTCGGCCCCCTCAGCCTGCGGCGTCTGCTCGACAGCGGCGAAAGCCGTCAGCTGCCCCTGGTGGCCACGGCGGGGTCAGCTCCCCTAGCGGCCGTCGAACGGCTTGCCGCCTGAGTTGGCGCCTAGGCTGGAGGCTCCGACCAATGTGAGTAAACGCCGATGAAGGCGATGATCCTGGCGGCCGGGAAGGGTACGCGGGTGCGTCCGATCACGCACACCATCCCCAAGCCGATGATCCCGATCCTGCAGAAACCCGTGATGGAGTTTCTGCTCGAGCTGCTCCGCCAGCATGGATTCACCGAGGTCATGGTGAATGTGTCCCACCTGGCCGAGGAGATCGAGAACTATTTTCGGGATGGTCAGCGCTTCGGTGTCGAGATCGCCTACAGCTTCGAAGGCCGGATCGAGGATGGTGAGCTGATCGGCGATGCCCTCGGCTCCGCCGGGGGCCTGAAGAAGATCCAGAACTTCCAACCCTTCTTCGACGACACCTTCGTGGTGCTGTGCGGGGATGCCCTGATCGACCTGGATCTCACCGAGGCCGTGCGGCGCCACCGCGAGAAGGGCGCCATGGCGAGCCTGGTCACCAAGCGGGTTCCCAGCGATCAGGTCAGCAGCTACGGGGTCGTGGTGACCGACCCGGAAGGGCGGGTGCTCTCGTTCCAGGAGAAGCCGGCGGTGACCGAAGCCGCCAGCGACATGATCAACACGGGCATCTACATCTTCGAGCCGGAGGTGCTGGATTTCATCCCGAGCGGTCAGCCGTTCGACATCGGCTCGGATCTGTTTCCGAAGCTGGTGGCCGCCGGGGCACCGTTCTATGCGCTGCCGATGGAGTTCGAGTGGGTGGACATCGGCAAGGTGCCGGACTACTGGCAGGCGATCCGCAGCGTGCTGCAGGGTCAGGTGCGCCAGGTGCAGATCCCTGGCAAGGAGGTGAGGCCCGGCATCTACACGGGTCTGAACGTCGCCGCCAACTGGGACAAGATCCACGTGGAAGGGCCGATCTACGTGGGGGGGATGACCCGGATCGAGGACGGCGCCACGATCATCGGACCCGCGATGATCGGCCCGAGCTGCCTGATCGGGGAAGGGGCCACGATCGACAACTCGATCATCTTTGATTACTCCCGGATCGGCCCCGGGGTGCGCCTGGTGGAAAAGCTGGTGTTCGGCCGTTACTGCGTGGACCGCAACGGCGACCACTTCGATCTCCAGGAAGCCGCCCTCGACTGGTTGATCACCGACGTGCGGCGGCAGGACATCGTGGCACCGTCCCCCCAGCAGAAGGCGATGGCCGAACTGCTCGGCAGCGACCTGAGCCTCAGCCAGCCAGGCTCCTAGGCCGGAGCTGGGGCTCGGCTGGGACAACCCCGGCCGCGCGCAGGATCTGGGGGATGCGCTCCTCCGCCTTGATCGCCATGAGGTGCACCCCCTGGGCCACCTCCAGGTAGCGGGCCACCTGCTCGGCCGCGATCGCCACCCCTTCCCGCGCCGGGTCCGCAGCGGCCGCGAGACGGTCGATCAGGGCCTGGGGAATGTTGGCCCCGGGCACCACCCGGTTGATGAACGCCGCGTTCCTGGCCGACTTCAGCAGAAACACCCCGGCCAGAACCGGCAGGTCCAGGGGGGCGGCGATCTCCTCCACAAAGCGGCGCAGGGCCTCCGCGTCGGTGACCATCTGGGTCTGCACGAAGCGTGCGCCGGCCTGCTGCTTGCGGCGCAGCCGGGCCTTGAGACCACTCCAGCTCGAACTCTGGGGATCGGCCGCAGCACCGGCGAAGAATGCCGTGCCGCCATCGGGCAGGGAGCCCTGCACGGGATCCTCGCCCTGGTTGAGCTGACGCACCAGCTGCAGCAGCCGCACCGCCTCGAACTCGTTGACCGGGCGGGCGCCGGGCTGGTCGCCGGCCCTCACCGGATCGCCCGTGAGACAGAGGAGATTGCGCAGACCGAGGGCATGGGCGCCGAGCAGATCGGCCTGCAGGGCAATGCGGTTGCGGTCGCGGCAGGCCATCTGCAGCACCGGTTCGACGCCCTCGTCCAGCAGCAGCCTGCACACCGCCAGGCTGCACATGCGCATGACGGCTCTGCTGCCGTCGGTGACATTGACGGCATGGACCCAGCCGCGCAGGGCTCGTGCCGCCTCCAGGGTGCGGGCAGGATCTCCGCCCCGGGGCGGGGTCACCTCGGCGGTGATGGCCGGTCTTCCACTGGCCAGAACCTGTTGGAGCAGCAAGCCGACCCTTCCCGTGTCAGGCCCCATCATGCGGCAAGGCCCTGCATAGAGTGGAGAGACCCCGAGGGGCCAGGCCGATGGTCAGAGAGCTCCATGCCCATGAGCCGCCGGAGCGCCATCTGTCCGAGCGGGAAATCGAGATCATCGGCTTGGTCGCCGAGGGGCTCACCAACCAGGAGATTGCTGAATCGCTCACGATCAGCAAGCGCACGGTGGACAACCACGTCAGCAACATCTTCACCAAAACGGGCGCGAAGAACCGCGTGGCCCTGCTGAACTGGGCGATGGACCACGGCAAGATCTGCCGGGATGGGTTCAACTGCTGTGCGCTGGATCCCGCCCTCAAGCGGGAGCATCCACACCAGCGCTAGACGCGGAAGGGAGTCGGCTGAGCCAGCGCCTGAACCGCGACCGTGAGACTCTCGAGGCTGTAGGAGCCCTCGCTGAGTTCGAAGAGTTCGGCATAGGCCAGGCAATCCTGACTGTCACGCCCTGCGAAGCGGAGGACGCCCTGGCTGTCGTAGAGGCCGGTCAAACCCCGCTCCTTAAGGATTTCCTCAGATTGTATCGGATGTGACGTCCGCCTCCCCCAACCAGGCGAGGAGGGACTGGCGACGTTCGACGCTCCAGCGGCTCAGCGGCTCCCGGGCCAGGGCGGCATTGCTGAGTTCCGGACGCCCCGTGACCTCGTGGACGCACCAGGAGGGAAGCGGCACAGGCTGCTCCGCCGAGGCCAGTTCCACCTCTGCGAGAACCAGCGGGGCGTTCTCCCCCTCAAACACATCCAGCACCCAGTCGCCACCGGGCAGTTCAAGCCCATGGCGCCACTTGGCGAGGCGATGGGGCGCCAGCGCCATCAGCGCCGCCGCATCCTCCAGGGGGATGGCATACTCGAATTCCTGGCGCACCAGGCCGTCGCGGCCCCCGGGGGCCGGGGCCTTGAGGGTCAGCCAGGCCTGGCCACCCGGCTCCCCATCGGCCTGGAGCGCTTGGGCTCGATCGGAGCGGCGCACCCGCACGGTGAGGCCGTCCCGAGACCCCACCAGGTAGGCCTGCTCGAGGTGGGCACGCCAGCCCACGTGCTGGCGCCAGCCCTCGCCCCGCACCAGGAAGCGGCGCTCGATCTCCAGGCCCACAGGCTCATCCCGGCAAGACTCGACTCAATTGTGCGACGGCTCGGCGGCGATCAGGCTGCCGGCCCAGTGGAGCTTGTGGGTGAGGGTGCGGTAGTAGGAGGGGCTGTGCTCCAGGGCCACCATCAGGGCCGGATGACCGGAACGCCGGACCAGGGCCCGATCACCGGGCTCCAGCGTGGTGGCATGGGCACCGTCCTTCCAGAGCTTCACCCGCCGGCTCGACTCGCCGAGGGGCCAGACCGAGAGCTGGGCCCGGGGCGGCACCACCACCGCCCGACTGGAGAGGCTGATCGGACAGATCGGGTTGACCACGATCGCCTCGATCCCCGGATGGAGGATCGGGCCTCCGGCCGCCATGGCGTAACCGGTGGAGCCGGTGGGGGTGGCGATGATCAGGCCATCACCGCGGTACTGGTCGACCACTTCGCCATCGATCTCCAGTTCGAGCACGCAGGTGGGCGAGAGTTCCTCGAGACCCGGGCGGAAGTAGAAGTCGTTGAGCGCCAGGTGTTCGGGATCCGCGGAATCCTCCACCCCATCGCCGCGATCGATGCGGGCCTCGAGCATCATCCGGCTCTCGAGGGCGAAGCGATCATCCCGCAACCGCTGCCAGAGGCTGCGGTCATCCTCGAGGCTGCTGCCGCGGGGTGGGGCCTCACCGCTGAGCCTCAGCAGGCGACGGTCGTGGGTGAGGAAGCCGAGATGCCCGCCGACGTTGAAACAGAGGATGGGAACACCCAGGGGGGCCAGGTGACGGGCCGCCCCGAGCACGGTGCCATCGCCGCCGAGCACGATCGCCAGGTCGGGAAGCTCCGCCTCGGTGGCGAGAAGTCCCGGATAGGGATCGGCGGCCAGCCCACTGGTGGCGGTCACGACCACCACCCCCTGGGAGCGCAGATCCGCGGCACAGCGGCTGCCCTGCCGCTGGGCGGCCTGGCTGCCTGAGCGTGCGATCAGCCAGACCCGCTCCAGGCGCATCGAATCGACGCCCTACCAGCGGAGCAGGTTGAAGCGCTCCATGTCGACCGTTTCGCGGTTGCGGTACAGGGAGAGCAGGATGGCCAGACCCACGGCCGCCTCGGCCGCCGCCACGGTGATCACGAAGATGGCGAACACCTGGCCGCGAATGAGCTGGCCATCCAGATAGCTGGAGAAGGCCATCAGGTTGATGTTCACGGCATTCAGCATCAGCTCGATGCTCATCAGCACCCGTACGGCGTTGCGGCTGTTGATCAGGCCCCAGACCCCGCTGCAGAACAGCACCGCCGCCAGCACCAGGTAGGCCTGCAGAGGGATGGCGGAGGGAAGGTCGAGGTCCATGACGTCAGCGAGGGGGATGGCAGCAAGGCGGAGGGGGACAGGGGATCAGGCACGGTGGCCCGGCTGATCAACGGGCCGTCTTGTCGATCAGGAGGGGGGTGCGGGCCTTCTCGATCAGCCCCTGATCCACGGCCTCGCCGGTGACGATGTCGGAGCTGAAGACATCCCGGCGGGCCAGCACAATGGCGCCGATCATGGCCATGAGCAGCAGCACCGAAGCGAGCTCGAAGGGCAGGAGATAGTCGGAGAAGAGGTGTTCACCGATGCGGATGGTGGCCTCCTCGCCGATCGGCATCGGCCCGGGCAGGGCCCAGGGCGTGGTGAAGGCCACCCGGATCAGCAGAACGAACAGCCCACCGCAGACCAGGCCGGAAAGCAGGCGACGGACAGCCAGGCCGGGAATGGCGGAGAGGTCCTCGCGCTTGTTCACGAGCATGATCGCGAACAGGATCAGCACGTTGACCGCACCCACGTAGACCAGCACCTGGGCCGCGGCCACGAAGCTGGCATTGAGCATCAGGTACAGGCCGGCGACGGAGAGGAACACCCCGGCAAGCAGGAAGGCCGAATAGACGATGTTGGGGAGCAGCACCACCCCCAGCGCTCCGAGCACCAGGGTGGTGGAGAGCACGGCAAAGCAGATCTGCTGGGTGCTGGAGGCAATGGTCATCAGGCGTCTCCCTGGGACTCGGCAGTGGAGGTCTCGGCGGAAGCGGACTCGGGCATGGCGGCGAGCACCTGCTCGGGCAGCTGACCGGCCCTGGGGGCCGTGTCCGGCACCCCATGGGGATCCACGGCGCCCTTGGGCAGGTAGGCGAGCTCGCGCAGGGCGACCACCGCCGGATCGCTGGTGACGCTGGTGGGCAGGCGACCCAGGGCGATGTTGTCGTAGTTGAGGCTGTGGCGATCGAAGGCGGCCAGCTCGTACTCCTCGGTCATCGAGAGGCAGTTGGTGGGGCAGTACTCCACGCAGTTGCCACAGAAGATGCAGACGCCGAAATCGATCGAGTAATTGCGCAGCTCCTTCTTCTTGGTGGCCTTGTTCATCACCCAGTCGACCACCGGCAGGTTGATCGGGCAGACCCTCACGCACACCTCACAGGCGATGCACTTGTCGAACTCGTAGTGGATGCGGCCCCGGTAGCGCTCGGAGGGGATGAGCTTCTCGTAGGGATACTGAACCGTCACCGGGCGTCGCCGCAGGTGATCGAAGGTCACCGCCAGACCCTGGGTCATGTACTGGGCGGCGCCGACGGCATCGCGCGTGTAGTCGGTGACTTTCTTGAGAAACCCGAACATGAGCTGGTACTTGGGACGGAGCGTGGGAGACCAGAGTCAGGCCGGAACCATGATGGCTCAGCCGGTCGGAAGCTGAAGGGTCAGCCGCCGAAGAAGGCAGGGAAGGCGAGCTTGAGGCCGGCGGTGACGAGCAGGTTGACCAGGGCAATCGGCAACAGGAACTTCCAGCCCAGATCAAGGAGTTGGTCGATCCGCACCCGGGGGGTGGTCCAGCGGAGAAGGATCGCCAGGAACACCAGCAGGTAGGCCTTCAATACCGTCATGACGATGCCCACGCACGCGGTGATCACCTGCACGAGCGGGGCATCGATGGGCTGGCCCAGCCAGCCGGCCAGCCATTCCACCGGCAGGGGGAAGCCCCAGCCGCCGAGGTAGAGCACCGACACCAACAGGGCCGAGAGCACCAGGTTGATGTAGCTGCCCAGGTAGAAGAGGGCGAACTTCATGCCGGCGTACTCCGTCTGGTAGCCGGCCACCAGCTCCTCCTCGGCCTCGGGGAGGTCGAAGGGAAGGCGCTCACATTCGGCCAGGGCACAGATCCAGAAGATCACGAAACCGACGGGCTGGCGCCAGATGTTCCAGCTGAGGATGCCGGCACCGGTCTGCTGATCGACGATGTCGACGGTGCTGAGCGAGTTGCTCATCATCACCACCGCCAGCACGGCCAGGGCCAGGGGGATCTCGTAGCTGATCGACTGGGCTGCGGCGCGCAGGCCCCCGAGCAGCGAGTACTTGTTGTTGGAGGCGTAGCCGCTCATCAGCAGACCGATCGGCTGGATCGAGCTGAGGGCGATCCACAGGAAGATGCCGATGCCCACATTGCTGATCAGCAGGTGCTGGCCGAAGGGCACCACCAGCCAGCTGAGGATCACCGGGATCAGCACCAGCACCGGGCCGAGGGTGAACAGCAGGCCATCCGCCCGGGCCGGAATGATGTCCTCCTTGAAGAGCAGCTTCAGACCGTCCGCCATGGGCTGCAGGATCCCGAGGGCGCCGGCGTATTCGGGTCCGATGCGCTGCTGCACGGCCGCGGAGATCTTGCGCTCCAGCCAGACGTTGACCAGAACGCCCACCACGGCGGCGACCAGCACCAGCAGCATGGGCAGCGGCAGCCAGAGCAGATGGGCGGCACCATGGCTCAGGCCCAGGCCCTGGAGGGCCTCCACGAAGCTGGACTGGAGGTCCAGACCAACAGCCCGGTCCAGACCGACGGCCGGATCGCTCAGCATGACGGCAGCTCAGATGGGGGAAACTTAGCGGGCTTCCAGCGGCACCCACTCGCGAGGCTCGGCACCGGTGTAGATCTGCGAGGGGCGGAAGATGCGGTTGGCTCCCAGCTGCTCCTTCCAGTGGGCCAGCCAGCCGGCGGTGCGGGCGATGGCGAAGATCGGCGTGAACAGATCCCGGGGGATGCCGAGCTTGCGGTACACGAGGCCGGAATAGAAGTCGACGTTGGGGTAGATGCCCTTCGGGCCCAGCCGCACCGCTGCCGCCTCCTCCACCCGGCGGGCCAGGTCGTAGAGGGGATCGTGGCCGAACCGATCGAACAGCTGCTCGGCCAGGCCCTGCAGGATCACGGCCCTGGGGTCCTTGACCTTGTACTCGCGGTGGCCGAATCCCATGATCTTCTGCTTTTCGGCGATGGCCTGATCCAGCCAGGGCTCCACCTGGTCCTCGCTGCCGATGGCCTCGAGCATGGCCAGCACATCCTCGTTGGCGCCCCCGTGCAGCGGGCCCGCCAGGGTGCCCACCGCCGAAGCCACCACGGCGTAGGGATCGGTGAGAGTGCTGGCGGTGACGCGGGCGCTGAAGGTGCTGGCGTTGAGGCTGTGCTCGGCGTGCAGGATCAGACAGGCATCGAAGATGCGGGCCGCCAGGGGATCAGGCTCCCGCTCCGTGAGCATGTACAGGAAGTTCGACGCGAACGGCAGGTCGTCGCGGGGCTGGATCGGATCCTGTCCTTTGCGGATGAGCTGGAACGCCGCGACCATCGTGGGGATCTTGGCGATCAGCCGCACCACCGCCTCGTAGATGTATTCGGGGTTGTCGAGGGCGCGGCGGGAGTAGAAGAGGCCGAGGGAAGCGGCACTGCTCTGCAGCGCGTCCATCGGATGGCCGGAGGCCGGGAAGCACTTCATCATGTCCCGGATGCGGAAGCTCACCCGCCGGTGCATCTGCACCTCCTGCTCGAACTCCCGCAGCTGCGCCGCGGTCGGCAGCGCGCCCCAGATCAGCAGGTAGGTGGTTTCGAGAAAGGTGCTGTTGGCCGCGAGCACATCGGCGCCATAGCCCCGGTAGGTGAGCAGACCCCGCTGGCCGTCGATGTCGCAGATGGCCGACTGGGTCGCCGGCACCCCCTCCAGCCCCGGCCGGAAGGGGGGGACGGACGCCGCTCCATGGGCGCCATCGACGCTGCCCTGGACACTGCCACTGACCCTGCCTGCCATGCCAACGGAGACCACTGGGCCAGAACCTACGGCTGGAGCCGCCCGTCCCGCCGTAGCGCTAGTTGCCGCCCAGCAGCTGGCGGGGGGCCAGCAACAGCCGCAGGCAGGCCTGGCCAGGGGTGCGCGGCGTGGGCAGGTCCAGCACCGCCAGACCGGCCTTCTTGAGGGCGATGCTGCCCGGCGGGGCACCGATCAGCCGCGCGGCCAGGTCCCCCAGGTCGGGCTCATGGCCGACCAGCAGCAGACGCCCGCCGGCGGCCAGATCGGCCAGCAGAGGCAGGGGATCGCCCCCCGGTGCGAGGGCATCGGTGAGGGTCACGGCCGGCGCCAGGCCCGCCGCCACGGCCAGCTCGGCCGTCTGGCGCGCCCGGACCAGGGGGCTGCTCAGCAGCCGGTCGGCGCCGACCCCGAGGCGGTGCAACTGGCTCAGCACGGCCGCCGTGCGCTGGCGTCCTTCAGGCGTGAGCGCGCGGGCCTGGTCCGGGTGATCGGGGCGGCGCTCCGCCGCGATGCCATGACGCAACAGCAACAGCTCAGCCATTGGGTTCATCCGTAATGGATCCTGGCCTGGAGATGCAGCCCGCCGGCATCGGGTTCGAGAGCCAGGGCCAGGCCCTCGACGTCCTCGGCCAGGGGCTGGCCCGCCAGAGCGGAGAGCAGCCGCCAGGACGACCAGCTCCGCAGCAGGGCGCGGGCCGGATCGGCGGCGACCGCCCACTGCAGGGGCGCCTCCGGCAGGCCGAGCTCGTCGAGGGCCCGGCGCAGCGGCCGCGGCCCGCTGCCGGCACTGCGCCGCTCCTCGAGCACAGCCAGGGTCTGGCCCCACCAGGCCCGCTCGCCATCGGCAGCCCGGGCACCGGCCAGGCTGACCTCCAGCTGGGAAGTCGCGTCGCCCCTGCGTCGCGACGCGCTCGTGGCCTCCAGATGGGTCCACACCTGCAGGCCCTGGCCCGCGGCGGGTGCGGCCAGGGTGGAGGCCACCAACCCCAGGTCCTCCAGGGCGGGCTGGAGGGCGGCCGGCGCGGGCTGGTCGGCGCGGGTGCCCAGCAGCCAGCCCAGGGGGCCCTCACTCCACAGCAGCGGGCCTGCATCCAGGGAGGCCACCAGGGTGGGCAGTCCCCCCCCCTGCCCCAGCAGGGCCTGCTCCAGCAGGGGGCGCCAGGCGTCGGGCCAGTGGGCCGGATCCTGCAGCAGGGCGAGGCGGACGACCTCACCACGAAGACCATCGAGCAGGGCCTCGGCCTCGGAGGGATCAAGCCGCGGTGTCCAGGGTCCGCTCGGATCGTCCGCCGCGGTGGACGCCTCCTCGCCCGGCGGGATGGCGTCGGACTGGATCGACTGGATCAGGGCCTCGACGGCCAGCTGCCGTCCCTGGGGGCGCAGGGAGGCCACGAGGGAGCGCAGTCCGCCAGGGGCTCCACCCGGAAAGCCCAGCCAGGGCTCCAGGCCGGACGGACGCAGGGTGAGCAGCACGGCCCCCTGCTCGAGCCTGGCCAGGGCCTGGCGAAAGGGGGGGTCGGCGGCCTGGTTGAGCTCATCGATCTGGGAGACGTCCAGGGCCTGCTCGAGCACGCCGCGGCCCGAGGCGAGCAGCACGAGGTCATCGTCGATCAGGGCGGTGGCGACCGGTACGGGCTCCTGACCCACCAGGGCCGCCCGGCCGCTGATCAGGCCCATGCCCCGGTAGCTGCTGACCTGCAGCCCGGTGCCGGCCAGGCTGCGGGTCTGCCAGAAGCGCTGCAGGAAACGGCGAGCGCCGTCTCCATCACGGCTCTGCAGGGCCAGCAGCCACCCCCTGGGCTCGCCGGCCCCATCGGCAGCGAACAGGGCCAGGCCCGTCTCGGGCCCGAGCCAGCCGGCCAGCTCGTCGCGGTAGTCGAGACCCGCCGCGGCGAAGGCCCCGTCCCGCAGCCGCGCCACGGCGTCGGCCGCCTGCCGGCGCTGGCGGGTGGGGGCCACCGCCCGGGCATAGCGCACCGGCTCCTCCGCATCGGTCAGCAGAAACAGGCTGAGGGCGGCCTGCCGGGGCACGAAACGGGCCGACCGGGGCAGGATCAGACCCTGATGCTGCAACTGCAGGGGAGAGCGCTGCCACACCAGCCACCAGCCTCCGAGGGCCAGACCCAGAAGCAACAACGTCGCCGCCAGCACCACCGCCACGAATCGGCGGGCCTTCATGCGCCCAAAGCAGGATGGGTCCATCCTGCCCCGAAGCCCCACCCGTGCAAACGCCCGAGAGCCTCCCCAAGAGCATCACGGCCCGTGAGCTGCAGCAGCGCCTCAGCGACGGGGAGGCGATCCAGCTGGTGGATGTGCGCGAAGCCATGGAACTGGAACTGGCCCGCCTGCCCCATGAGGTCATCCACCTGCCGCTGAGCTGCTCCAGCGCATGGCTCCCCACGCTGGAGCAGCGGCTGGAGCGCGACCGGCCCGTGGCGGTGATCTGCCACGCGGGGGTACGCAGCTGGCAGTTCGGCTGCTGGCTGATGGAGCAGCAGGGCTACGGGCAGGTGTGGAACCTGCTGGGGGGCATCGACGCCTGGAGCGTGCAGGTGGACCCGTCGGTGCCGCGCTAC
Organism: Aphanothece microscopica RSMan92; assembly: GCF_046613545.2. Taxonomy (NCBI): domain Bacteria; kingdom Bacillati; phylum Cyanobacteriota; class Cyanophyceae; order Chroococcales; family Aphanothecaceae; genus Aphanothece; species Aphanothece microscopica. The sequence continues at coordinate 14,016 of NZ_JBKKKY020000033.1, forward strand.
TGAAGACGGGCCACGAGCCTTGGGACGAGCTGTGCCACGAACCGTGCGGCGTGAAGACCCCGTGACTCCGCCGCTGGGTCACCGGCGCAAACGTGGCGGCTGCTCTTACCATCCGGCCTAGCCTTCCGGGCAGCTGCCTTGGCGCAGAACCTCTCCCAACGACAGCAGGAGGTGCTGCAGCTGGCCGTGCGCCACTACGTCGACACGGTGGAACCCGTGGGCAGCAAGACCCTGGTGCGGCGCTTCGGCCTACCGGCCAGTTCAGCGACGGTGCGCTCGGCCATGGGGGCTCTGGAACAGCGCGGCCTGCTGACCCAGCCCCACACCTCCGCCGGCCGCATCCCCAGCCAGCAGGGATACCGGGTCTATGTGGACCGGCTGCTGCCGGCCCCGGGCGCGGCGGCCCAGCAACTGGAACGGGAACTCACTGGGCTCAGCCTGCATTGGTCGGCCCTCGATGACCTGCTGCTCCATCTCAGCCGGCGCCTGGGGGACTTCACCGGCCTGCTCAGCCTGATCACCCGGCCCCAGAAGCGTCAGCAGCGCCTGCAGGAACTGCGTCTGGTGGCCAGCGGCGATCGGCTGCTGGTCTTCCTCGTGGCGGGCTCGGCCGGGGCCGGCAGTCTCAACCTGCGCCGACCGCCCGTCGCCCCCCAGGAGATCGAGCGACTCGAGCGCTGGACCAACCACCAGCTCCGCGCCCATCCCGACCATCCGATCCCGTGGCAGCAGCTGCCGCAGGAACTGCGCCATGGCGGCGATCTGCTACGCCAGGCCCTGGAGCGCCGCCAGCCCCTCGCCCAGGAGAACCTGCAGGCCGTGGCCAGCGGCCTGGGGGGCCTGCTGGCCCAGCCGGAATTCAGCCAGACCGCCAGCCTGCGCCCGCTGCTGCAGCTGGTGGAGGACACCCCCCAGCAGGTGCTCGGTCCCCGGGCCGACGCGATCTGGATCGGCCGGGAGCACCCGCACGGGGCCCTGGAGCGCTGTGCGGTGGTGCAGGCCAGCTACACCACAGGCGATGGGGCCCAGGGCCAGGTGGCCCTGGTGGGACCGATGCGCATGGCCTACGCCACCGCCAGGGCCGCCGTGCACTCGGTGGCGGCGACCCTGTCCAGGCTGCTGAGCTGAACTGATGGAGCACCCAGGGCCGACCGGTGGGGTGATCGTTCAGGATTCCTTCCAGGGAGGCTTGGAACGGACATGACCTACTGCGTCGCATTCCTGCTCGATGCGGGCCTGGTGTTCGCCTCCGATTCGCGCACCAATGCCGGGGTCGACTACATCTCGACCTACAGCAAGATGCATGTCTTCCAGCCGGCGCCGGACCGCATGTTCGTGCTCCTGGCGGCCGGCAACCTGGGCACGACCCAGGCGGTGCTGAACCAGATCCAGCGGGAACTGCGCCGCCAGGGGGTGGCGCCGACCGGGCCAGCCCGGCCCGGCACACCGGTGGGCAGTGGCCCCGGCCTGAGCGGCGAAGCGGGCAACCCGCCGCTGCAGACCTCGGTGTTCGTGGGGGTGCCCGAGGCAGGTCAGCCCCAGAGGTCCACCATGCTCGGCTGCGATCCGGCCGCCGCCCCGGCCAGGGGCGCTGTGGCGGGCGATGCCCGACACGCCACCCAACACGCCAAGGACCGCAAGGAGGAGGAGAAGCAGCTGCCCAATCTGCTCACCGCCGAGTATCTGTTCGAAGCCGCCGACTATGTCGGACGGATGAGCGTGGCGGTCCAGGACCAGCACCGGGCCACGCTGCACCAGTCGGGAGCGAGTGCGGAGGCGACCTTCATCCTGGGGGGCCAGATCGAGGGAGATCGCCATGGCCTGTACCTGATCTACCCGCAGGGCAACGCGGTGATGGCCACCCGCGAGACCCCGTTTCTGCAGATCGGGGAAAGCAAATACGGCAAACCCCCGCTCGACTTCGTGGGCCACTGCGGCCTGTCCCTGGAGGATGCGGCCCGGCTTTGCCTGATCTCCCAGATCATCACGCGACGGTCCAACCTCTCGGTGGGTCCGCCGTTCGAACTGGCGCTGATGCCGGCCAACGAGCTGCGCATCTCCCGGCGGATCAAGCTGGGGAAGGGAGCGCCGGAAATCAGCCGTTCGATGCAAGTGTGGGCAGGGTGCATGCAGGAGGGCCTGCGGCGACTGCCGCGCTTTGCCTGGGAGGAGGATCCGCTCTGAGCCGGGCGGATCCACGGGGGGTCACCGGGCCAGACGGCCCCCCAGCTGGTCCCCCAGGCGATCGGCCACCGTGTTCACGTCCTTGTCGCCACGGCCCGAGAGGTTGAGCACCACCTCGGTGCCGGGGGGCAGGGTGGGGCAGAGCTGGTCGAGGGCGGCGAAGGCGTGGGCCGTTTCCAGAGCGGGAATGATCCCCTCCAGTTCGCTCACCAGCCGCAGGGCCTGGAGGGCCTGCTCGTCGGTGACGGCCAGATAGTCGGCGCGGCCGATCTCGCGCAGGTAGCTGTGCTCCGGACCGACGCCGGGGTAGTCGAGGCCGGCGCTGATCGAATGGGCCTCCTGCACCTGGCCCTCGGCGTCCTGCAGCAGCAGGCTCATGGCACCGTGCAGCACACCGACGCGGCCCTCGGTGATCGTGGCGGCGTGGCGGCCGCTGGGAACGCCCTCCCCGGCCGCTTCGACCCCCACCAACCGCACGCCGGTGTCCTGCACGAAGGGGTGAAACAGCCCCATGGCGTTGGAGCCGCCGCCCACACAGGCCACGAGCACATCCGGCAGGCGGCCGAAGGCCTCCTGGCACTGGGCCCTGGCCTCCTTGCCGATGCAGGCGTGGAAGTCCCGCACCAGCATCGGGTAGGGGTGGGGGCCGGCCACCGAGCCGAGGATGTAGTGGGTGCTCTCCACGTTGGTCACCCAGTCGCGGATGGCCTCGCTGGTGGCGTCCTTGAGGGTGGCTGTACCGGCGGTGACGGGCTGCACCGTGGCACCCAGCAGGCGCATGCGGAACACGTTGAGGGCCTGACGGCGCATGTCCTCGGCGCCCATGTACACCACGCACTCCAGGCCGAAGCGGGCGCAGACGGTGGCGGTGGCCACGCCGTGCTGGCCGGCGCCGGTCTCGGCGATCACCCGCTTCTTGCCCATGCGCAGGGCCAGCAGGGCCTGACCCAGGGCGTTGTTGATCTTGTGGGCGCCGGTGTGGTTGAGGTCCTCGCGCTTCAGCCAGAGGCGCGGTCCACCCTCCGGACGGGCGTAGTGGGCCGTGAGCCGCTCGGCCTCATAGAGGGGCGTGGGGCGGCCCACGTAGGTGCGCAGCAGGTGATCCAGCCGCCCGGTGAAGGCGGGATCGGCCCAGGCCTCGGCGGCGGCGACCTCCAGCTCGGCCAGGGCCGGCATCAGGGTTTCCGGCACGTACTGGCCGCCGAAACGTCCGAAGCGACCAGCCGGGTTCGGACGCACCTCGGGCTGGAGGGAGGCGGGATCGGGCTGCCCGGGGGCCGGGTTCGCCGCGGGAAGGGTGCTGGTCACCGGGGACTGGGCAGGGTGTGCTCAGGGTAGGAACCTGGGCGCCTCAGGGCCGGCCGCAGGGGCGGTGCGGGATGATCCTGGAAGGTTCGGGCGCATCACGATGCAGCGGCAGCGCGGCTGGCAGGAGTTCAGCCCGCTCGCCCGGCCCGCCAGCGCGTCGAGCCCGCAGCAGGAGCCGACCCCCAGAGCCCAGCAGCGCGTGCGGGTGCAACGCAGCAAAGCCGGCAAGGGCGGCAAGCTGGTCACGGCCATCACCGGCCTGGAAGCTGAGGAGGGTGAGCTCAAGGCCCTGCTGAAGCAGCTCAAGGCGGCCGCCGGCACCGGCGGCACCCTCAAGGCGGGGGTGATCGAACTCCAGGGGGATCAGGTGGCCGCCGCCCTGACGGCCCTCCAGCAGGCGGGCTACCGGCCCAGGCAGGCCGGGGGGTAGGCCCCGCGGGGCTCCAGGGCTAAGCCACCCGCGTCTCGATCAGATGGCTGGCTGAGACCCACTCGCCACGGTCGTTGTAGCGGCGGATCAGGCGCTGGCGTTCGGTGGGGGAGCTGAGCCAGCCGGCCTCGACGCTGAACGCCTCCCGGTGGCTCACCTGCAGCGGCACCCGGCTGGATCCGCCGTCGGGCAGGAGGTTCAGCAGCTCGGGGGCGGGACCGTCGAAGCGGATGGTGCGGCCCTGCAGCGAACCCTGGCGTTCAGTCTGATCGCTCCCGATGGTGGTGAGGATCCGCACCTGATCGCCGCCGCAGCGCTCGATCCGGCTGGCGCAGGGGCTGAGGGTGGGTTCGGGCCAGTCGGCCTCCACCGTGGCGGCCTGGCCCTGCCAGGTGCCGACCAGCTGATCGAGCTCCAGCGGTGGGCGCTCCGGTGCGTTGCCGCCGGCCCGGAACTCACGGATCAGCACCAGGGACTCGAAGCGACCATCCTCGCCGTGGAGCTGCACCAGCCGCAGCCGACGGTCGGGACCCACGAAACCGTATTCGGCCCCGGAGCGGGTGCGGGGCGCGATCTGGAGAGACCCCTTGGCGAAGGCGCCGGTCTCGAAGAACACCACCTGCCGGCCGAGGGAGCGGTAGTCCTGGCGGTGGTCGCTGGTGGGCGGGGTGTCGGTGCCGCCCTGGCCGAAGCGCCGCAACCGGAAATGGACGCAGCGCCCCTCCTCGCTGGCCTCGAGGCTCAGGATCGAGGGGGTGGAGCGCAGCACGGAGCCCTGGATGTCCAGGTCGGCAAAGGAACCGTGCCACTCACCCAGGTTCCTCAGGAAGTTGTCCCACTGGCTGGACATGGGTCGGCGGACGGTCGGTGGGAGGGCGCGGATGCTAACGATGGGTTCCGGGGGCACCGCAGCCGATGGCCAGGGTCCAGCGCCTGCGGCGCCAGCACGGTCTGCTCACCGCCCAGGAACGGACTGGCGGCTGGCGCCACTGGCGGGAGCCCTACCTGCTGGCGCTGGCGCTCTCCTGGCCGCTGTTCCTGGGGCTGCTGGCCCTGGTGTACCTGGCGATCAACCTGCTGTTCGCCCTGCTCTACCGCCTCGATCCCGGCGGGCTGGCCGGGACCGTCGGCGGCCGGGCCAGCTTTGCCGAGGCGTTCTTCTTCAGCGTGCAGACGCTGGGCTCGATCGGCTACGGGGCCCTGCATCCGGTGGGCCTCGTCACCAACCTGCTGGTGACGGCCGAGTCCCTGGTCGGGCTGCTGTTCATCGCCCTCTCCACCGGTCTGGCCTTCGCCCGCTTCTCGCGCAGCAGCGCCCGGATCCGCTTTTCGGCGCTGGCGGTGGTGCACCCCTGGGACGGCACCCCCACGCTCAGCTTCCGGCTGGCCAACGAGCGCGGCAACCACATCCTGGAGGCCCGGGTGAGGGCCTACCTGGCGGAGGATGAGATCAGCGCTGAGGGCCATCGGATGCGCCGGCTGCGGCCCCTGCCGCTGGAACGCGACCAGGGCATCGCCTTCCTGCTGATCTGGACGGCCCAGCACCGCATCGACGCCAGCAGCCCGCTGCACGGTCTGGGGCCCGACGAGCTGCTCGCGCGCAACGCGGAGCTCGTGGTGGCGTTCAGCGGCATCGACGAGACGATCGAACGGCCGGTGCACAGCCGCTCGAGCTGGCCGGTGCAGCGGATCGGCTTCGGGCTGTGCTTCGTGGACATGGTGGAGACGGAGGGTGACAGCCACCGGATCGACTGGTCGGCCTTCGACCGCACCCGTCGCTGCCCGCTGGCTCCGCCTCGGCCGGACCCTGGGGCATGAAAAAGGGCGGTTGCAACCGCCCTCGTACACCCTTTCCCCCCTTCAGGAGGTGGGAGAGTTGTAGCGGCTTGAACTCCGCGACACTGTTCGGATCGAACGGTTTTCTAGCCTGAACCCCAGGCGTACACAGGCAGGCGATGGGCATTCACGGTCCAGGGCGGTGGGCGGGCTGCCTGGTCGGATCCCTGACGGCCCTGCTGATGACAGGAACCAGTGCCCCAGGCCAGGCCCAGGGCCGTGACGACGGCCTACCGGCGGCCCTCGCCGGCAGCCACTGGGAGCTGATGGAGATCCAGTCGATGGACGACGCGATCGGCAGCCGCCGTCCGGAGCAGCCGGGCCTGTACACGTTGGCCCTGGGGGCCGATGGCCGGGCCGCACTGCGGCTGAACTGCAACCGGGCGATGGGTCGCTGGTCCGCCAGCCTGGCCGGGGATGGCCGCAGCGGCAGCCTCCAGTTCGGCCCCCTGGCGATGACGCGGGCTCTCTGCCCACCCCCGAGCCTCGACACGCAGCTAGGGCGTGATCTCGGCGCCGTGCGCGGCTTCGCCCTCCAGGAGGATCGGCTGACCCTGAGCCTGATGGCGGACGGTGGCCTCCTGGTCTGGCGGCGCCTGGATGGGGAACCGCCCAACTGAGGAGGCCCGGACGACCCTGCTCACTTCGCCAGGGGGGACCAGGCCATGGTGGCGTTGAACTGCTCGCACCAGATGATCACCGAGCCCTTGTCGGCCAGCTCGATCCCCTTGGGCAGCACGTAGGTCTGGCCTCCTCGGGCAGCCCGCAGCGGGGCGATCACGGTGTAAGTGCCCTCCCGAAGCGCATAGGCCGGGGGCTTGCTCCCGGCGATCGGGTTGGCGGCCTTGCCGATGGCGAGCTTGAGGTCAGGCGCCTTGGGATTGGTGCTGAAGTCATCGCTGAGCACCAGCAGGGTGCGCTGGCCATCGCGGCGGATGGTGTAGCTGCCCTGCACGGGGGCCTCGGCCTGGCGGAAGGCGCCGCGGTAGAGCACCCCCTTGTCCATGGCGACGGTCATGGCCGGGGGCGAGGCCAGGGCAGGGGCGGGAGCCAGGGCGGTGGCGGGGGCCTGAGGGTCTTGGGTGGCCATGGCCAGGCCCACGCCACCGGAGGCCAGAAGGAGGGTGAGCAGGACGCCGGTTCGGGAGACGGAAGGCACCGCGAGATAGCGGAGAACAGTGGGAATACCGGCCAGCGTGTCGACTGGATCCCCGGGCTCCGGATCGACGGGCTCTGGATCGAGGGGCTCTGGCTCGCCGGGATCAGTAGGAACTTTCCTCACCGAGCAGCTGATCCACGAAGTTCTCGGCGGCCTCCTGGGCCTGCTCGAGGCTGGGGAAGGGGTTGAGGTCGAGCTGCTCCTGGAGCACCACGTCGGCCACATGGCCGGCAGGGTCCTCGATCCTGGCTTCCCACCCTTCGGCACAGGGCTCGACCACCAGGCCGTAGCCGCGGTGACTGGTGCGTTCAGGTGCGGGGCTGGCGGATTCCGGGTTGGTGGATGCTGGGCTGGCAGATGCGTCCATGGCAGTCTCCAGGGCTCTCTGTCTCCAGGGTGCACCCGTCAGCCCGAAGCTGCCCAGGGGGTCGCTCGCAGACCATCGCCCTCCTCGTCACTCCCGGTCACTCCCGGTCTGTACGTTCCGGTCTCTGCGAGGCTTCCCGACAGCCCTGTCGGAGGGTGGGGACGGCGGGAGTGCTCCCTGGTGCAGGCGCTCGGTGTAGGCAGGGTCTTCGGTGCCGAAGAGGCGATCCCAGAAGGTGAAGTAGAGCCCGTAGTGCATCTGATGGCGGCGGTGATGCACCGAATGGTGCGCCGGACCGATCACCCAGTGACCGAGCCAATGGTGGGGAAAACGCAGCGGCAGATGGTCGAGCCCCAGGTGGTTCACCATTGCCCACACCGTCATCGTGCTCAGCACCGCCAGCAGGGTCCCCCGATGCAGGGGCAGCAGCACCACCACGGCGACGAGGAACACCGCCTGCACCACGGCCTCGAGGGGATCGAAGGCGAACGAGGTCCACGGGGTGGGCTGGCGCGAGCGATGGTGACCCTGGTGGAACCAGCCGTAGAGGGCGCGGTGGTGGAAGAGGCGGTGGGTGGCATAGAAGAAGCCGTCCTGCAGCAGCAGCACCGCCAGATAACTGAACGCGAGGTACCACCAGCCGTACTGCTGGGGCTGGCTGTAGAGACGCGTGAGGCCGAACCCCTCGAGCGTCAGGCCGCCGGCCGTGGCCAGGGCGAACACGCCGGCCGAGAGCACCGAGAGGCGGATGTCGTACCGGATGCCCTCCCCGAGCCGGCCTGAACGGGCGTAGAGCAGCCACCAGGAGCCTCCGGCCACGAGGAAATAGCGGGCCAGGATGATCACAAAGAACGGAAGGCCGGAGACGACCAGGGACGAGGGGATCCCAAGCCAGGGAAGCGCCGCCAGGGGGTTGGTCCAGACCTGGCCCATGGCGCTCTCTTCCCTTGACCACGTCCTAGGAAGCAACCTAGGGGGTGCGACGGGGCATCGACCGAACCCATCCAGGCCGGCCCGCGCGGCACCTGCCTCAGCGGGGCTCGCCCGGTGGCACTGCCTCCGGCCAGAGCCGCGTGATCGCCAGCGCCACGCCGATGCCGATCGCCACATCCACGAACCGGAACAGCGCCATTCGCCAGACCGCATCGCCCGGTGCGGCGGTGACCACGATCGTGAGGGCGATGCCACCGAAGCGGTAGGCGCTCTGGTGGATGCGGCTGAAGCCACACACCAACCCCAGCAACAGGATCGCCAGGGCGTAGGACAGCACCCCCTTGGGGAGCAGCAGCACCTGCAGCGCACCGATGGTCACCCCCAGCAGGGTGCCAAGCAGGCGGCGGCGGGAGATCAACCAGGAGTCGGCCACGCCCGACTGGGTGACGATGATCGTGGTGATGGGCGACCAGTAGGGATCCGGCACCCCCAGGGCCGTCGCCAGCGCCATCGACAGCCCTGCGGCCAGCGCCGTACGGACCGCATGCAGCGTCCAGGATCGGCCGCTGGGTGCTGGTTGCTGGGGACGAGCTGGCCGTGGCTCTGGAGCTGGAATCATCTCAGCGCCCCAGCAGCCAGCGCAGGGCCGACAGGCCGATGATCAGGCCGACGCCGCTGTTCCAGAGCACCGCCTGGTGGCGCCGCAGACGTTCGAGCCAGGCGGGCAGAGGGCGCTCACTGCGGAGCAGCAACGCCGTGGCCAGCACCAGCAGGGCCAGAGGAAGTCCGAGGGCCAGGAGCAGATCGGCAGCCATGGGAAGCGGACCTGGGGATCGGGCCGCTGCGCTCGCACCAGCATCGCGTCCAGGACCGCCAGCCGCCACAGCCCGGAGCCGTGGGCACACCCACTGGGAGAATGAATGGCCTTGCCCGTCGTTGCCGCGCCGCCATGACCGCTTCCCCTGCGTCCAACCCCGCCTACGGCGCGCTCACCAACCAGGGGAACTCCACCAACATCGTCTGGCACCACTCCACCGTCACCCGCGAGGCGCGGGCTTACCAGCGCGGCCACCGCAGCGCCATCCTCTGGTTCACGGGGCTGAGCGGCTCGGGCAAGAGCACCCTGGCCAATGCGGTGAACTCCGCCCTGTTCGAGCAGGGCATGGCCTGCTACGTGCTCGATGGCGACAACATCCGCCACGGCCTGTGCAAGGACCTGGGCTTCTCCGATAGCGATCGGGAGGAGAACATCCGGCGGATCGGCGAGGTGGCCAAGCTGTTCCTCGACGCCGGTGTGGTGGTGCTCACCGCCTTCGTGTCGCCGTTCAAGGCCGACCGGGATCGGGCCCGGGCTCTTGTGGGCGAAGGCGACTTCATCGAGATCCACTGTGCCGCCGACCTGGGGGTGTGCGAGGAGCGGGACACCAAGGGGCTGTACGCCAAGGCCCGGGCTGGGGAGATCAAGGAGTTCACGGGGATTTCCAGCCCCTATGAGGAGCCTGAGTTACCGGAACTAAGGGTGGATACAGGTGGGCAGGGCCTGGAGGAATGTGTGACGCATATCATTGGATATCTGCAAGGCCAAGGCATCATCCCAGAGCTGTCATGAGCCAGGGCCTATTTGTAAGTTTCCCCTAGTACGTCTAGCGGTAGCGCCACGCGTAATGTGACGTGCGCGGAACACGCTTCCGCCCCTTGACCTAATAACGCCGCAACCACGCCTGCTGCTGCAAGCGATCTGATCAGCATCCTCAAGGCGCTGCCGGACCGCCGGATGCGCCGGGGCATGCGCTTATCCACTTTACCTAGTGGTGAATGCTGCTGGTGTCGATCCTGGCCATCCTCAGCGGGCAGGGCTCCCTGGTGGGCATGGAGCGGGTTACCCAACCGCACCGCCTGACGCTCAACGAGCTGCAGGGCACTGCTTTCGGCAAGTCGCCGTCAGATTCCACATGCCAGCTGCTGCTGGCCCAGCTGGATCTAGCGGGCTTTGAAACCCTGCTGCAGGACTTGATGGCGGCTCAGCCCGGTGTGGCCGCAGAGCTCGACCGCCTGGTGTGTGACGGCAAGACGCTGCGGGGCTCCATCGATGAAACTGCTACTGGCGCAGCGCGCTTCATCGCCCAGGCGAGCCTCTACTCCCAGAGCCTGGGTGTGGCGATCGCCCAGACCATCTACGCCACCGATGCCAGCGGCGAAATCCAGGCCCTATGCAAGCTACTGGAGGCGGTGGAGCTCGAGGGTGTGCTGGTGAAGGCCCACGCGCTGCACGCCAACCGCCCTTTTCCCTCTACCTCGCCCAGCGGAGCACCGACTTCCTGATCGCAGTCAAACACTATCGCCGCATGAGATTTTGGCTGATTCGCGACCGGCTCACCTACGGCCGGAGGAGCCGATGGCGCAGAAGCAAACGGGACGTGCATCTGGGCCGTGACATCACCTGGACCCTGCGGGCGATGCCGGCGCCGGAATGGGTGGTGGAATAGTGGCCGGGCAGTGCCACGATCATCGCCGTGCGCAGCCATGGCTACCGCGAGGGCAAGCCGACCGACGAGACGAGACCCGACACTACGTCATGAGTTTGTGAACTCGAGCCGATGCCCTGCTGAGCCATGTGCGCCAGTGCTGGTCGATCGAGAACAGCTGGCACTGGGTGCGTGGCGTGCCGCTGCGGGAAGACGCCCACCGCTCCCGAGAGAACAACGGCATCCAGATCTTGGCCATCCTCCACAGCCTGGCGATCAATGCGCTGCGACTCGATGGGATCTAGTCGATCAGCGGGGCCTCGCCGCCCTGGCTCACCACATCAAGGGCCTGCTGAGGCCGTTGGGTGGCGGGAACCTGCGGCGAAACAACCCTCAGGATAACTTCTAATAGACCCTGAGTCTTGAGCGGGGTTCAGGGAAAGGGCCAAGCACTATAGTGGATGAAACCGACAATCAGGATGGCAAGGGGAGGGGAGGTGCACCCTGCCATGCTTCCCAGGATCAATCGAAATGTCATTTTCGTGCGTAGCAGTTCTTTGTGTGCGCAACGAACTTGCCCACCTGCCGCGAGTGCTCGGCGACTTTTACTCGCAAGGCATTGATGTCGCCATTATTGACCACGAATCAGACGATGGAACCCAAGAATACCTGAGATCTCAACTTGGCACACAGCTATTTCATCTCGAGTCGCTGGCATGGCGCGGCGAGTTTGATCTAACTGCACAGCTACATGCCAAGCATGCACTAATCCAAAAACTTCAGCATGACTGGGTAATCCATAGCGACGCTGACGAGTGGATGCAAAGTCCGCGCCCTAATGAATCCCTCAAAGAAGGACTGGCGCGACTCGACAAAGAAGGCTTTAATGTCGCAAACTTCAACGAATTTGTGTTCGTGCCATCGCCCAAACAGCATGCGAAAGACTGCCGACGAGAGTTGCTCCACTACTATTTTTTTGAACCGAAGCCAATGCGCTTGATGCGGGCATGGAAACGGGAAGCCAACCTATCTAGCGTAGAGCACGGCGGACATATACTTAAGGGGCCGCATATGAAGGTGGCCCACGAAGACTTTATCCTTAGGCATTACATTGTCCTGTCACAAGCCCATGCAATATCGAAATATACTGGCAGGGTGTTCTCCAACCGAGACATAAAGCGCGGTTGGCATGGCAACCGCATGGGCCTGAACCCCGAAAGCCTGCGACTGCCAGACAATAGCTTGTTAAAGGTTTTGCCTAACTGGTCTAGCGTAGAGTTTGACAAGACAAGCCGAAGAGATTTACACTTTTGGCATTGGATTGCTGATTGGCCCGACAGAGCGACAGAAGATGCGTACGTTAATCAGGAGGATTACTAACACCTTTTGGTTCCTTCGGGCTATGGCCGGCTTCAGGCCTTACTGTGAAACGCTAGTCTGCATCTACACCTGTGAGGCCCATCGCGGTATCTTACGTGAATTCCACCTCTCTCCGCTCGGACGCTTTCTAAAACAGTGGAAGGGCGCACAAATCATCGAGGTGTATGCCGACGATTCGCTTTATAGACCACATGCCAGCAGCCGCCGAGTCATTCTCAACTGCCGGGAAGATTACACTCAACTGAGCTTCAAGACGCTATTGATGATGCGCTATTGCGTAAAGCAGTTCAAGTTTACCCGGCTACTCAAAATCGATGTCACTACCGTTATGACCGACCTGAGCGCACCTGAGTATGCTGGACGAAAGCCATTAAGCCAACCAGCCCTAATTGCTTTTCTGCGAGATGCAGACACAGCAACAGATTATAACGGATTCATCTGTCATACAAGCGCCGACCGCAATGGCGCAGAAAGTTGGGCCGCAAAAAAAGGACTCTGCATTGATTACGAAAGTCTATTTGGAGACTCTTGCATGCCCGCTTTCTACAGTGGTAAGTGCTATTTTGTCGGAATCCATTTTGCTAAATACATTGCCATACATGGCTATGATTACGCAGAAGAGCACTCTCGCCTATTGGCTGGGGCGGAGGATGTCATGGTGGGTCGATTATTCAGAGAGTTTCAATGCAGAACGAGCTCTCGTGAAAATTCTTAATGTTACATGGACAAGGCCACGCCACCAATGACATTATTAGAGATGCGGGACTGTCGCTATGTCGATCCGCAATCCCAACGCATCATTATTGGAGTCTTGACATGTAACAAACACGCTGGGCGCGCTAATGGGGTGCGGGTGACATGGGCACGACAGCTTCCGGAGACATACAGACTACTTTTCCTATTCGGGCGACCCGGCCAGCCTCCCCAAATGGTAGGCGATCAACTTTTTCTCGACTGCCCTGAAGCCTACGAGGCTCTGCCGCAAAAGGTTCACGCATTCCTGCAATATTGCCATGAGCATTTTGACTTCGACTATATTTTCAAGACGGATGACGACACATTCCTCGATCTGGAACGCTTCATCGGGTTTGACAAGCAGGGTGGTGACTACATCGGGCAATTTCTAAGTCTTGAGAATGTGAACTCAGCGATTGCCAGAACCTGGCATTACGGTAAATGCGAAGATAAAACCTTTGAGAAGCCTTATCAACGACAATTCCTTTGCCCCTGGGCTACCGGTGGAGGCTATTTCCTGAGTCGAAAGGCAGCCCAACGAGCTGTATCCAGGACCAAAGCGAATCACCTTGAGCACATCTTTGAAGATCTCATGATTGGTGAGGCGCTGACGCGTGACGCCGAATTGAACGTGGTGAACCTGCGCTTCGCCGAAATGGGCATCGTGAATCCACTGCTGCCCAAGGATATGTGTTACCTGAGAGATATCCTGCTTGAAAAGCGTTTATTGGCCGAGCAGGTAGTAGCGCTTGAACGACAGAGGAAAGTGCATAAATGAGCCTGGTCAGCATTGTGATGCCGGTACACAACGCTGCGGCCTGGCTGCCACGCAGCGTCTCCTCAGTGATCGGTCAAAGCTATAAAGACTGGGAACTAGTTGCTGTTGACGACGGTTCAAGTGATGCGTCACTATCCGTACTGAAGCACTACGCCAGTATGGAGCCTAGAGTAAGAGTACTAAGTCATGATTGCAATACAGGGGCCGGCGCGGCACGCAACACTGCCTTGGCGGTCTGCCGCGGTCAATACGTGAGTTTTCTGGATGCAGATGATGAGTTACCAATCAAATCCATTGAATGGCTTTTACAGGCAGCTGAAGAGTCGACATGTCCACTCGTCACAGCTCGCTATGATTGGAGGAGAATTTCATCTCAGAAACCCATAGATCAAGGCAGTGGACATCTACAGCAAGAATATTTCAGGTCCTCGCAACACTTGCAGAGCATACCTGGAAGTCATTGTTGTAACTTATATGCGATGTCATTGATCACAGTCAACAATCTAAGCTATCCCGATGATCTAGCCATAGGGGAAGATCAAGTTTGGCAAGTCAATGCTCTGCTGGCGGCAGAGAGGATTGCCGTTCTGGATCGCATTGTATACATCTACCATCACTATAATGATGCCTCGTTGACCCGTGGGGCGGTGAGCGTGAGCCGAACACTTGATGACATTGAGCACCAGCGTCGAATCGCCCATTCACTTCAGAGTAATGGTCTTAGAGGAGTAGCCTTAGCTAGGCTTGAGGCATGGTCCTATTCAATCAAGGAATATTGGCATCAATTACCCCATGAGCATTCGCTTCCAGACGTATTACCGGTATTCAAAGCGATGCGAGATTTAGCTGATGAGTTCAATGTTCTTCCCTGGAATGAGCACACACCAACTGAGCACAAGCAACTTTTGTCGCATATCCTAAATAAGGAAGATGAGGTCAGCTGGCAACTGCTGACTGAACTTTCCAATAACCAATCAATCTGAAGTTTACTTAATGTTGCCTAGCCATTCAAAGGAAACCCTTCCGCTCGGCTCCTTAAAATGGGGCCAATTGCGTGACATGAAGCCGGCCAGCGATCGATGGGGCTTCGACCGCGGGATGCCGGTAGATCGCCATTACATTGAGCACTTTCTCCACAAGCACCACAAGGCCATTTCAGGGGTGTGCCTTGAAGTCTTGAACTCGGACTACACCCATCACTTCGGTGGCGACCAAGTAACTCAGGCTGACGTACTTGATATCAATGCTGAAAATCCTAGGGCCACTATTATTGGTGATATCACCGATCCCAGCACCCTTAAGCACGATCATTATGATTGCTTCATCCTGACACAAACCCTACAAGTGGTAGTGGACAGCGAAGCCTTACTTCGCAACGCATTTGCCGCGATGAAACCGGGCGGCGTGATACTCATCACCACATCTTTTGTTTGCAGTTATAGTCCGCATCCCATTGACCTGTGGCGCTTCACAGATGCATCTCTACGAATCTTGATCGAGCGCGCGACAGGAACAATTCCTTCGGATTTACAGTGCTTTGGTAATCTCGTCGCTACAATTGCCTTTCTGAAGGGATTAGCTGCCTGCGAATTATCCTCGGCAGAGTTGGATCATTTCGACAAGCGATATCCTATCATTATTGCGGCAAGAATTGACAAGCCGGTCGACGAAGGAGCTTGACGATGAGGCACGAATCCGTAGCAGCGCTACTGATGTATCACCGAGTTGCGAACTCAGAATTCGACCCGTGGAAGCTCTGCGTTTCTGAAGAGAATTTCCATGCCCAGTTAGTGGCAATAACAAAAGCTGCTACGACTATGGGCATTTCTGATTATGTTGAGGCAAATAAAGCTGGATATCCTCTCCCCAAACGCATAGCAGTCGTGACCTTTGACGATGGTTACGTCGACAATCTTCACACAGCATTGCCTTTATTGGCAAGGCATAAGGTGCCGGCCACCTTCTACATCACAACTGGATATGTTGGCAGTCCCCGAGAGTTCTGGTGGGATTGGCTGGAGACACTCCTAATTGTGCCCAATGAACTGCCTGCGGTTCTGGAATTGCACTTACCAGACTGCAAGCGTGAGTGGAAGCTCGGTGATGCACGAATCTACAACCACTTTGCACGCGCTGCAGATTGGGATGTTAATCCTTGGAGCGCGCCTGTTGGGACACGCCTTAATTTTTTCTACGATGTCTGGAAGACTTTGTGGCCCTTGCAGGATAAATTCCGTTGGAGCGTCTTGCAAGATATTGCCGATTGGAGCGGCCACCCTGAACCGACTA
>NZ_JBKKKY020000034.1:0-28868 GCF_046613545.2 Aphanothece microscopica RSMan92
ACCATGCCCCATTCTCGCCTCCAGATCCATTGCAGTCACTGGGTTCTGGGCAGATTCAGCGGTGGCTGGGGAAAGGGGGCGTGCGGGCTTATGCGCGACACGCTTCTAGTGGCACTACACACCTAGCGAGGGGAGCCGTCGCATGAACTCGTCGGATCAACCAGAGCAGAAAGGGGGGTGACGATACATAGGAGCTTCAACGTGGTTTCACGCAACAGCCAACCAGAACACAAGCCGCTGTCAAGAGGCTAAGCATGTCCGGAGGAAGGCTAAAAGCAATTAGTCATATTTCAATTGCATCCAGCTGCTTGATACCTGAAAGAACCGCATCCACAAAGCACCCCCCTATAGTCTTGACATAGCGATTAGCCGCCCTGTAACCCATCCATGCAATCCATGCTGCCTGATCGGGGTGCCTTTCACACCACTCTTGCCGTGCCACTAAATCAGAGTAATCTTCAAGGACAGGCACGAAGTGCCGCCATGCCTGCATAAATCGATAGTAATAAAGCTGCCTGCAAGATGGCGGCCGGAATACAAGACATCCGGACAAGTGCTTATAGATCGTCCCCCAAGCCAAGCAGTTCCCCGGGATATCGGGATAATATTTATAGTTTCTAAACTCTGACTCAGGCACTTGTTCAGACAATATGCTCTGCATTTCCAGCCAGCTCTTGGCCTCCGAGCAAAATTGAGCTTTCAATTGGACCAGCCTGCTAAGCTTTATATCGCAATGAGCAGTGTCACGATAAGCCAGGCATAACCTTACCCGAAGATTATCCTTCAATGAATTCAGGTCGTCAATCGGATACACCGCCCCAATACCTGTTGTGCCTCCTCTCCAAAAGATCAAGGGCTTGCGAAGAATCCAGGCAGACTTAAATCGGCTAAAAGTCTGAGCTTTTCCCAGGTAATTCCCGTTCCGCGATGCTCGCATTGAATACAGGTCTGGGATAAGCTCACCAGCAGACAATCCATCCATGGATAAAACACCAGGCTCGCCAGCGTCGCCTGCAGATACTTGCGCAACATAGCGAGATCCTATTGCTGAATAAATCCTAACAAAGAATGGCATCCACGCCTGCAAGCATTCCTTAATACGTCCTTTATGAGCCAGGAGATTGCGCCTAAAGGTCAGTGCTTGGATACCTACCTCGGCAACCATTTCAGAGCCAGCATGCATGGCTATTTCGAGCGTCAAGGGATCGCGATCACGCCCATGCTCTAATGGCCGGAGGCGCAGCCGAACATCATTTGGCATGGACTGAGTGAAACATTCATGCCATTCCGCAACAGTCGCAGCGACGCCGGAAGAGCCAGATAAATTCATTAGAAACGAAAACAATAGCGATTCTTAAATGATTTGGCGGCTTAGTTGTTGCCGAATTCCGTCAAACCGTAAAGTGAAATACTCAAGATATTCTAGCAGTATATTCAGTCATCATTTTGCCGCCGCCGCAACTGCCCACACGCCGCATCCGCATCCAACCCCCGGCTGGCCCGCACACTCACCGCCACCCGCCGCTCCTGCAGCACCCGCCGGAAGGTCCCCACGGCAGCTGAGCTGGGCCGCTGAAACTCCTCCTCCTCGATGGGGTTGTAGGGAATCAGATTCACATGGCTCTGAAACCCCCGGATCAGCCGGGCCAGGGCCTCGGCGTGGTGGGGCTGGTCGTTCAAACCGCCCAGCAGGATGTACTCGAAGCTCACGCGCCGCCCGGTGATCGCCACATACCGGCGGCAGTCGTCCAGCAGAGCCTCAATCGGATAGGCATGGGCTGTGGGGATCAGTTCCTCCCGCAGCGCCTGATCCGGGGCATGCAGGCTCACCGCCAGGGTGAACTGGGCGCGGCCCAGCCGCTCAAGGGCCTGCTCCGCCAGGGTGGGCAGGGTGCGGGGCACGCCCACCGTGCTCACCGTGATCTGGCGCTGGGCCATGCCCAGGTCGGTGCAGAGGCAGTCGATCGCCGCCAGCACCGCCTCGATGTTGAGCAGCGGCTCGCCCATGCCCATGAACACCACGTGGCTGGGTCGCTCGCCCATCACCTCCCGCACACAGAGCACCTGGTCCACGATCTCGTGCACCGCCAGGGAGCGCTGCAGGCCACCCTTGCCGGTGGCGCAGAAGCGGCAGGCCATCGGGCAGCCCACCTGGCTGCTCACGCACACCGTCAACCGCCCGGGAGCGGGGATGCCCACGGTCTCGATGCTGAGGCCATCCGCCGTGCCCAGCAGCAGCTTGGTGGTGCCGTCGCGGGCCACGCTGCGGTGGAGCTCCCGCGAACGGCCGATCCAGTCGGTCGACCCCTTCGGTGGCTCAGCCAGCAGTTGCTCGCGCCAGGCCTTGGGCAGCACGCTCACCTGCTCGAGGCTGCGCGCCCCCTTGGCGTAGAGCCAGTCGTGCAGTTGCCGGCCGCGGAAGGCCGGCTGGCCCTGCTCCTGGGCCCAGGTCTCCAGACCCGCCAGGCCCATCCCCAGCAGGGGCTGGGTCACGGCCAGACCAGAAGGCCGTGGCCCAGCAGGTATTCCACCGCCACCAGAGCGATGAAGCCCAGCATCGCCAGGCGGCCATTCAGCCGTTCCGTGTGGGTGTGAAAGCCGAAGCGGGGCAGCCGGCGCTGGGGAACCGGGGTTCCCAGCGCCGTGAGCGGCACCTTGGCGGCGGGGGCGGATGGATTCGCGGGCATCAGAGGATCATCGCGTCAGGACAACAGCGGGGCTCGCCAGGGCTGGGGGCGGAGAACCGCCCCCGGGCGCCCCTCACTCCTCGCTGAGCAGTCCCTCCTCCTGGAGGCCCTCCAGGGCGGCGGGGTCGGCGATCAGCTCCTCTTCGAGGCCGTCTTCCTGGCTGGGCCGGGTGAAGGCCGCCAGGGTGCTGGCGCTGGCCTCGATGCCATGACGGCTGCGGGTGGCCTCCAGGTCTGCATCGGAGGGATCGTCCAGCACGGCCGTGGACGCGGCCGGGGCCGGCATCTCCACGGTGTAGTCCGGCCGGAGGTTGGGCATGCGCCGGTAGCCGGCGGCCTCCTCCTCGAGGATGTCGGGATGCGGGCCGGCTTCGGCCCGCAGTTCCTCCTCGAAGCCGCTGAAGCCCGTGCCGGCAGGGATGAGCCGACCGATGATCACGTTCTCCTTGAGGCCGCGCAGCCAGTCGCTCTTGCCTTCGATGGCGGCTTCCGTCAGCACCCGGGTGGTCTCCTGGAAGGAGGCCGCCGAGATGAAGCTGTCGGTGTTGAGCGAGGCCTTGGTGATGCCCAGCAGCACCGGCGTGAACTCGGCCGGCGCACCGCCGGTGATGGCCATGGCGCTGTTCACCTGCTCCACCTGACGCAGCTCGATCAGCTCACCGGGCAGCAGGGTGGTGTCCCCGGCATCCTCGATGCGCACCTTGCTGGTCATCTGGCGCACGATCACCTCGATGTGCTTGTCGCTGATCGAGACGCCCTGGCTCTTGTAGACGTTCTGCACCTCCGTCACCATCCGGAACTGCAGCTTGGAGATGGCCTCCTGGGCCGCATCCATCGTGGGCTTGCGGCTGCGCAGGTCTTCGAAGAAGCACTCCAGCAGCTCGTGGGGGTTGATCGGGCCATCGGTCAGCGACTCACCGGCGCTCACCTGCTGGCCATCGCTGACCATCACGTTGCGGCCCAGCAGAATCGGGTACTCGCTGATCACGTCATCGGCTTCGATCACGGTGACGGTGATCGTGTCATCGTCGTCGCCCTGCTTGATCTGCACGGTGCCGCTCTTGCGGCAGAGGATGGTGGATTCCCGCGGACGGCGAGCTTCCAACAATTCCTCGATCCGGGGCAGACCCTGCACGATGTCGCCGGTCTTCTGGCGCTCGAACACCAGCAGGGCCAGGCCATCACCGCGTTGCACCAGCTCGCCGTCGCGCACGTGCAGCACGGAGTCGGGCGACACCATGTAGGGGCGTCCCAGGCGGATGGTGACGGCGGAGCCGTCGATCGCCTCCACCTGGCCGCAGCAGGGGGACGGCACCCCCTCCGCCAGCAGATCCCCGTCGACGATGCGCTGATCCACCGCCACCGCCGGAGCGGCGCCGCCGAGGTCGATGGTGCGGGTGTCGCCTTCCCGCTCCACGATCAGGCGGCGGATCGGTTCACCGTCGGTCTGCTCGGGCAACTGCACCACGCCGTCCTCCTTGCAGAGGATCTGGGTGGTGGCGATCACATCACCCTTCTTGACGGTGTCGCCGTCCTCCACCTGCAGGTCGGTGTGGGTCGAGCCGTGGCTCGCATCGGAGAGGGTGTCGCGCCGCACCAGCAGGGTTTCCAGGATGGTGAGCTGCAGCCGCTCGATCGTCTTGGCCCGCTTGTCGGGCATGGCCTCCACATCCACCGTCATCTGGGGCGTGGTGTCGATGGTTTCCAGGATCAGCTGGGTGCGCAGCAGCTCGACCCCTTCCACGCTCTTGATCAGTTCACCGTCCTTGAAGGCCAGGCGCTGGGTGGCTTTCAGGCCCATCGAGGGACCGCCCGGTTGCTTCACCGTGCTGAGCTCCGGCAGATGGGCCGCATCCGGGATGGCGTACTCCTCCACCGGCCGCAGCAGCAGGGCGCCGCCATCGGGCGTGTCGACCGCCTCCACAAAGCGCATGCTCTCGGCCGTGAGACCCTTGGCGATCTCCTCACCGGGGTTGACCATCCGGCCATCGGCGAACTTGGCCAGGGTCTTGCTGTCGGAGACCAGGTGCAGCTCACCGGAGCGCACGATGATTTCCCGCAGGATGTCGTTCTTCTGGGTGACCGTCACGATCCCGGCGGTCTGGCTGAAGATGTCCTTGACGACCTCGGTGCCGGCTTCGATCCACTGGCCATCCTCGATCATCAGCAAGGAGATGTCCTTGTTGATCTCGTGGGTTTCCTGCGGGATCCAGAGCAGGGTGCCGCCCTTGCTCACCTCGTAGCCGTTCTTGGCGCTGCGGGCCTTCTTGATGGCGAGCCCCGGCGCGAACTTCACGATGCCGCCGGTCTGGGTGCGGAAGCGATCGTCCGCCAGCTCGGCGATCACCTCGCCGTTGCCGATCTTGCTGCCCGGCGCGGTGTTGAGCCGGTAGCGGTTGCCCTCCTTGCCCTCGAGGTGCCAGATCTCGCCGGAGTGGGTGGACTCACCCACCAGCTTGCAGTCCTTCAGGGTGAGGCTGGCCGTGACGATCTGCACCTCGCGGGAGTCGCCGCGGCTCTCACCCAGGCGCACCACGCCGCCGTAGACGCTGGGCTGTTTGCTCTCGGCCAGCACCTCACCGGTCGTGACGGCACGCTTGCCAGGGATGACCGGTTCAGCGTTGGGGGGGAGGTTGTAGACATCCCCGGCGAACACCCAGAGCCGGCCGAGACGGGTGGCCTTGTGGGTGATGTTGCCCTGGCGGTCGGTCACCTCCTTGGGCTGGATGCCGTCCTCGTAGCGCACCTGGCCGGCCAGATCGCAGATCACATCCTTGGTGGCCTTCTCCACGCTCTTCTTGACTGTGGCCCCCGTGGAAATCTGGGCCAGGATCGTGTCGGCAGGCACAGTCTCGCCATCGGCCACGAACAGGATCGAGCCGGTGGTGATGTCGAGCTTCTGAATCTTCTCCTTGCCGCTGGGCTTGAGCTGGAGCTGGAAGTCCGTCTCGGCGATCTGGGCATCGACGCCGTGGGAGGTCCGGAAAGCCCGGACCCGGGCCTTGGGGCCGAACTCCACCGCCCCATCCACCAGGGAGCGCACCACGCCGGTTTCGGCCGTGGACACACCGCCGGTGTGGAAGGTGCGCATGGTGAGCTGGGTGCCGGGCTCCCCGATCGACTGGGCGGCCACGATGCCGACGGCCTCGCCGAGGTCGACGAGCTGGTTGTGGGCCAGGGCCCAGCCGTAGCACTTGCGGCAGACGGAACGGGAGGCCTCACAGGTGAGCGGTGAGCGGACCTTCACGGTCCGCACGCCGGCCGCCTCGATCCGCTTGGAGAGGGGGGGATCGATTTCACCGTCACGGGAGACGATCACCTCTCCCTGGGCGTCGACCACGTCCTCGGCGGCGAGGCGACCCACCAGCTTGCTGGCGAAGCGGCCGCGCTCATCGGCATCGATCGGAATGCAGCGGGTGGTGCCGCAGTCGTCTTCCCGCACGATCACATCCTGCGCCACGTCCACCAGACGCCTGGTGAGGTAGCCGGAGTCCGCCGTGCGCAGGGCGGTGTCCACCAGACCCTTGCGGGCGCCGTAGGAGGAGATCACGTACTCCGTGACGGTCAGCCCCTCGCGGAAGTTGGTGCGGATCGGCAGGTCGATGATCTCCCCCTGGGGGTTGGCCATCAGGCCGCGCATGCCCACCAGCTGGCGCACCTGGGACATGTTCCCCCGGGCGCCGGAGTTGGCCATCATCCACACGGAGTTGAGTGGATCGTTCTCGTTGAAGTTGCGGCGCACCGCCGCCACGAGCCGCTCGTTGGTTTCCGTCCAGGTGTCGATCACCTTGGTGTGACGCTCCACCTCGGTGATTTCACCGAGTCGGTAACGCTCCTCGGTCTCGGTGATCTGCTCCTCGGCCTCGGCGAGCAGGGCCGCCTTGTCACCCGGGATGCGCAGGTCGTCCACCGAGATGGACACGGCGGCCTGGGTGGCGTAATGGAAGCCGAGATCCTTCAGTTCGTCGGCCATCGAGGCCGTGGCCGCCGTGCCGTGGTGCTTGTACGCCCAGGCCACCAGGTTGCGCAGGGCCTTCTTGTCGACGACCCGGTTGCGGAACGGCGGGGCCTCCCGCGTGAGCGGGGCATTCGTGGAACCAGCCACCTCGACGATGGGATCGGCGGCCTTCTTGGCGGACTTCTTGCTGGTTTTCTTGGCGGGGGTGGCGGTCATGGCTGCGCGCAGGTGGAAAGACGGAGAGGGCGAAGAGGGATTGGGCCGGCTCAGGCGGCAGCCACGGCGTCGATGATCGTGTGGTTGATCACCACGCGGCCCACGGTGGTGAGCAGATAGCGGCTGATCAGGGCTCCGTCCTCGTCGAAGCGGTCGCGGCGGTACTTCCACTGCTCCACGCGGGTGCCGTCGCTGAGGGTGATCTGCTCGACGGGCTCCTTGTCCTCGTCGTCGCAGTCGACATCGCCGCTGAAGCGGACCCAGACCCAGTCATGGAGACCGATGTGCCTCTCCTCGAAGGCGGCGATCACATCCTCCAGACCGGCGAAGGTCCGGGCCCGGTCACCGAAGGCGGGCTTGGGGGCGCCCGGCTGTTCCGCCGTCAGGTAGTAGGCCCCGAGCACCATGTCCTGCGAGGGGGTGATGATCGGCTCGCCGGTGGCCGGCGAGAGGATGTTGTTGCTGGCCAGCATCAGCATGCGGGCCTCCGTCTGCGCCTCGATCGCCAGCGGCACGTGCACGGCCATCTGGTCACCGTCGAAGTCGGCGTTGAAGGCCGGGCAGACCAGCGGATGCAACTGGATGGCGCGGCCATCCACCAGCTTCGGTTCGAACGCCTGGATGCCGAGCCGGTGCAGGGTCGGAGCCCGGTTGAGCAGGATCGGATGCCCTTCGATCACCTCCTGCAGCACCTGCATCACCTCGTCATCGGCCCGCTGGATGAGCTTCTTGGCCGCCTTGATGTTGTTGACGATGTTCTGGCGGATCAGGCGATGGATCACGAACGGCTGGAACAGCTCGATCGCCATCTCCTTGGGAAGGCCGCACTGGTGCATCTTCAGCTTGGGGCCCACCACGATCACCGAACGGCCGGAGTAGTCGACCCGCTTGCCGAGCAGGTTCTGGCGGAAGCGGCCCTGCTTGCCCTCGATGATGTCGCTGAGCGACTTCAGGGCCCGGTTGTTGGCCCCCACCACGGTGCGGCCGCGGCGGCCGTTGTCGATCAGGGCATCGACGGCTTCCTGCAGCATCCGCTTCTCGTTGCGGACGATGATTTCCGGAGCCAGGATCTCCTGCAGACGCGCCAGGCGGTTGTTCCGGTTGATCACCCGCCGGTAGAGATCATTGAGGTCGGAGGTGGCGAAGCGACCGCCGTCGAGCTGCACCATCGGGCGCAGATCGGGCGGGATCACCGGAATCACATCCAGCACCATCCACTCCGGCTTGGCGTTGGTGGCGATGAAGTTGTCGATCACCCGCAAACGCTTGATCAGCTTGGCCCGCTTCTGGCCCTTGCTGGCCGCGATCTCCTCGCGCAGCTGTTCGGCGGTTTCGGCCAGGTCGATGTCCTCCAGCAGCTGCTTGAGGGCCTCGGCACCGATGCCCACCACCGGCTCGTTCTCGATCTCCGAATCCTCGGCGTAGATCTCATCCTCGATCTCCAGCCACTCGTCCTCGGTGAGCAACTGCTTGTAGGTGAGGGCCTTGTGATCGCCCGGATCGAGCACCACGTAGCAGTTGAAGTAGACGATCTGCTCCACATCCCGCAGGGGCATGTCCAGCAGGATCGCCACGTAGCTGGGAATCCCCTTGAGGTACCAGACGTGGGAGACCGGAGCCGCCAGCTTGATGAAGCCCATCCGGTGGCGCCGCACCCGGCTCTCGGTCACCTCCACGCCGCAGCGTTCGCAGACGATGCCCCGGTGGCGCACCCGCTTGTACTTGCCGCAGTGGCATTCCCAGTCCTTGGACGGACCGAAGATCTTCTCGCAGAACAGGCCGTCCATCTCCGGCTTGAGCGTGCGGTAGTTGATGGTTTCGGGCTTGGTGACCTCACCCACCACCTGACCATTGGGCAGCGTGCGCTGCCCCCACTGCATGATCCGCTCGGGTGAAGCGAGCGTGATCTTGACGTAGTCGAAGTGGTTTTCGGTGCGGAGGTTGCTGTTGGACATGGGGCTAGCGCGCGGAGATCGAGGGGGTGTGCGTCAACACGGAAGGCGTTCCTGAGATGGCCGTGGGCGGGTGGCCGTCAGGCGATCCGGATTGATCAGCGATCAGTCGTCGTCGTAATCCGCGACGCCGAGGGATTCGTAGGTGGGCCGGCTCGGGGTGCTGCGGCGGGGGTTGACGTCCTGCATGAGGTCGACTTCCTCGCCCGCATCGGTGTACACCGCGATGTCGAGGCCGAGGGACTGCAGCTCGCGCATCAGCACCTTGAACGACTCGGGCGTGCCGGGACGGGGGATCGGCTTGCCTTTGACGATCGCGTTGAGCGCCTCGTTGCGGCCCTGCATGTCGTCGGATTTGACGGTGAGCAGTTCCTGCAGGGTGTAGGCCGCGCCATAGGCCTCGAGGGCCCAGACCTCCATCTCCCCGAGCCGCTGGCCGCCCTGCTGGGCCTTGCCGCCCAGGGGCTGCTGGGTGACCAGGGAGTAGGGACCGGTGGAGCGGGCGTGGATCTTGTCGTCCACCAGGTGGACGAGCTTGAGGATGTGGGCATAGCCCACGGTGACCGGCTGGTCGAAGGCCTCGCCGCTGCGGCCATCGATCAGCTGGATCTTGCCGGGATTCTCCGGGTCATAGACCCAGTCCTTGCCGGGCTGGCTGGCGGCCTCCTCCAGGAAGGCCTGGACGGTCTGCTTGGACTTTTCGGCCCCGTGCATCTCATCGAAGGGCACCACCTTGACGCGGCAGCCCAGGTGGGAAGACGCCCAGCCCATCAGGCATTCGAACACCTGGCCCACATTCATCCGGCTGGGCACGCCCAGCGGGTTGAGCACGATGTCGATGGGGGTGCCATCCGGCAGGTAGGGCATGTCCTCCCGGGGAAGGATGCGGCTGATGATGCCCTTGTTGCCGTGGCGGCCGGCCATCTTGTCGCCGACCTGGATCTTGAGGCGCTTGGCCACGTAGACCCGCACCACCATGTTCGCGCCGGGCGGCAGCTCATCGCCCTGCTCCCGGGTGTAGATCCGCACGTCCACCACGCGACCCCGCTCGGTGCTCGGCACGCGCAGGGAGTTGTCGCGCACATCGCGGGCCTTCTCGCCGAAGATCGCCCGCAGCAGCTTCTCTTCGGGCGGCTGGTCGGATTCGCCCTTGGGCGTGACCTTGCCGACCAGGATATCGCCGCTCTCGACGAACGCACCCACACGGATGATGCCCATCTCGTCGAGGTTGCCGAGGCTCTCCTCCGCGACGTTGGGGATTTCCCGGGTGATTTCCTCGGGCCCCAGCTTGGTCTGGCGGGCCTCGATCTCGTACTTCTCGATGTGCACCGAGGTGTAGAGATCGTCGGTGACCAGACGCTCGCTCACCAGGATGGCGTCTTCGTAGTTGTAACCCTCCCAGGGCATGTAGGCGATCAGCACGTTCTGGCCGAGGGCGATCTCGCCGCCCTCGCAGGCCGAGCCATTGGCCAGCACCTGGCCGGCGATGACCTGATCGCCCTGCTGGACGATGGGCCGCTGGTTCAGGCAGGTGTCCTGGTTCGAGCGCTGGTACTTCTGGAGGTGATGGGCGTGCTCGACGCCGTTCTCGTCACGGATGACGATCGCCGTGGCATCCACGAAGGTGACCGTGCCGTTGACCCGGGTGATCGGTACCATGCCGGAGTCGCGGGCCACCTGCGTCTCCAGGCCGGTGCCCACCAGCGGACGCTCAGGCCGCAGCAGCGGCACGGCCTGCCGCTGCATGTTCGAGCCCATCAGGGCGCGGTTGGCGTCGTCGTGCTCGAGGAAGGGGATCAGCGAGGTGGCCACCGAAATCACCTGGACCGGTGAGAGCTGGACATAGTCCACCTGCTCCGGGGGCACCTTCTCGAAGTCCTGGCGGTAGCGGACCGGCACGAGATCAGCGGTGATCAGGCCGCTGGCGTCGGTGGCCACGTCGCCGGGGGCGACGCGGCACTCGTCCTCGAGATCGGCCGAGAGATAGATCGGGTCGCCCTGCTTGAGCACGATTCCGTTCTCCACCCTCCAGAACGGCGTCTCGATGAAGCCGTATTCGTTCACCCGGGCGTGGGTGGCCAGCGAGCCGATCAGACCCGCATTCGGCCCTTCCGGTGTCTCGATCGGGCAGATGCGCCCGTAGTGGGAGGGGTGGATGTCGCGAACGGCGAAGCCGGCCCGCTCCCGGGTGAGACCCCCAGGACCGAGGGCGCTGATGCGGCGCTTGTGGGTGAGCTCGGCCAGGGGGTTGGTCTGGTCCATGAACTGGCTGAGCTGGCTGGAGCCGAAGAACTCCTTGATCGCCGCCACCAGGGGCTTGGGGTTCACCAGCTGGGCCGGCGTGAGCGATTCGGTCTCGCCGACGGTCATCCGTTCCTTGATGATCCGCTCGAGCCGGTTCAGACCGACCCGCACCTGGTTCTGCAGCAGCTCACCCACCGAGCGCACGCGGCGGTTGCCGAGGTGGTCGATGTCGTCGAGGCTGGCCCCGCCGACATCGAGCTCGAGGTTGATCAGGTAGTCGATCGTGCTGAGCACATCCTCGGGGGTGAGGGTGCGCACGGCATCGGGGATGGTGAGGCGCAGTTTCTTGTTGATCTTGTAACGACCGACCCGGCCCAGGTCGTAGCGCTTGGGATCGAAGAAACGGCTGTGCAGCAGGCTCTGACCGCCGCTCACCGAGGGAGGCTCACCGGGCCTGAGCTTCTTGTAGAGCTCCAGCAGGGCCTGGTCCTCCGAGGAGATGCCCTCGTCGTTGGCCGCTTCGATCGACTTCTGGTAGTACTCCGGGTGGCGGAGCTTGTCGAGCACGTCGTTGTCGGACAGGCCGATCGCCCGCATCAGCACGTGGGCGTTGATCTTGCGGGTCTTGTCCACCCGCACGTGCAACAGATCGTTCTTGTCGGTTTCGAACTTCAGCCAGGCGCCCCGGTTGGGGATGAGGCTGGCGTTGAAGGTCTTGCGGCCGTTCTTGTCCTGTTCGTCCTTGAAATAGACGCCGGGCGAACGCACGATCTGGTTCACGATCACCCGCTCGGCGCCGTTGATGATGAACGTGCCCCGCTCGGTCATCAGGGGGAGTTCGCCGATGAACACCTCCTGTTCCTTGATCTCACCGGTCTCCTTGTTGACCAGCCGGCAGGTGACATACATCTGGGAGGCGAAGGTCGCATCGCGACGCTTGGCCTCTTCCACGTCATGGCGGGGTCGCTTGAGCCGGTACTCACTGCCGATGAAGTGCAGCTCCAGCTTGCCGGTGTAGTCGGTGATCGGCGAGAAGCTCTCCAGCTCCTCGATCAGCCCCTTCTCCAGGAACCATTTGAAGCTCGCCCGCTGTACCTCGACCAGATCGGGGAGGTAAGTGGCGGTCTTGGCGACCTGGATCGCGCTGCTCATGCGGTGAACCTGCAGGATCGGATTGGTGGAGGGGACAGGCCGGCCGGCCTTTGCAGCTCTGAGGTCCGCAGCTGCCCACGCCAACAGCCGCTCCCCCCGCGGGGAACGGCTGCCGAGGGGGCGCGCCTAACGGGCTCGGATCAAGGCTGCAGGCGTCGACAACAAGGAGCGAGTTCGCTTCCAGGCCAATGAAACATCATACATTGTGACGCGGCAGCTGGAAAAGCTCCCGGGCATTGGCGGTGCTGACCCTGGCCACGCGCTCGAGGCTCTCCCCCCGCAGCTCCGCCACACGGGCCGCCACCGAGGCCACATAGGCGGGCTCGTTGCGCTTCCCCCGGCGTGGAACCGGCGCCAGGAAGGGGCAGTCGGTCTCGACCAGGTAGCGATCCTCGGGAACGAGGCGGGCGCAGGCATGGGTGGCCTCGGCCTTGGGGAAGGTGACGACACCGCTGAAGCTGATGTGAAAACCCAGCTCCAGAAAGGCCGCCATCTCCTCGGGAGTTCCGCCCCAGCAGTGCATCACGCCCCGGGGGCAGGCCCCCGCCCCCGCCCGCTGCCGCAGCTCGACCAACAGGGGCTCGGCCGCGTCACGGCAGTGGATGATCACCGGCAGGTCCAGCTCCAGGGCCAGATCCAGCTGGGGCCGCAGCACTGCGAGCTGGGCCTCGAGGTTGGTGTCGCGGAAGAGGTCGAGACCGAGCTCCCCAATCGCCACGACCCGGGGGTCGGCCTGGGCGGCCTCCCGCAGAACCTGCTGCGTGTCGGGCCGCCAGTGCTCGGTGTCGAGGGGATGCACCCCGACCGAATAGCGCATCTCGGGGAAGCGATCGGCCAGGGCACGGATCCCCTGGATCTCGGACGGTTCCACACAGGCATGGACCAGGGAGACCACGCCGGCCTCCCGCCAGCGCTGGGCCACCTGGTCCAGATCGTCGTCAAAGTTGCGAAAGACGATGTGGCAGTGGGAATCCACCAGGGGGACTGTGACCTGCCCCTCGGAGGGAGCCACGGCGACCGGATCGTGGGCGGCTGCTGCTGGGGCCATGGCGGCATCCGACGCGCTGGAAGCCGCCATGGTGTCAAAGGGGCGTCACGAATGGGGCCTGGCGAATGGGGCGCCAGCCGGGTGGGACCCGGACGATCAGACGCTGGCCGGGGCCGGATCGAGAGCCTTCTTGACGGCCGCACTCAGCCTGGACTTCTGATGGGCGCCGGTGTTGCGGTGCAGCACACCCACCTTGACGGCCTTGTCGATCTTGCTGAAGGCGGCGCCCATGCTCTGCTGCACGGCGGCCTTGCCGGCGTCTCCGGAATCCTGGTTGTAGGCCGAGCAGGCCGTGAAGCAGCGCTTCATCAGGGTGCGGAGCGCCGACTTGTAGCCCCGGTTGCGCAGGCGGTTGCGCTCGGCGATCTCGATGCGCTTCTTCGACGATTTGTTATTGGCCACAGGCGGACAGGCGCTGGTTCGGCAAACGAAGATCTTACCTGGCGGCTCGTTGGCCAGGGCAGCGGACCTCTAGCTTGAAGCCTGCGCTTCCCAGCCCCGCCGTGGTCGCCTCCCCCACCACCATCACGCTTGCCTGCCTGCGGGACCAGGCCGCCGCAGCGGCGCGGCTGGAGGCCATCGCCCAGCGCACCAGCGGGGAGCAGATCATCCAGGCCGCGGCGCGGGTCGACGCCATTCTCGAGCGGGTGCGGCGGGAAGGGGATGCCGCCCTGATCGCGCTGACCGAGGAGTTCGACGGGGTGCGGCCCGAGCCCCTGCGCATCCCCCAGCAGGAGCTGGCCGCCGCCTGGGAGCAGTGTCCGGCCCACCTGCGGCGGGCCCTGGAGCTGGCCCATGAACGGATCCTGGCCTTCCACCGGCACCAGCGTCCCAGCGATCTGGCGGTCACGGGCCCCCATGGCGAGCTACTCGGACGGCGCTGGCGGCCGGTGGAACGGGCCGGCCTGTACGTGCCCGGTGGGCGGGCGTCCTATCCCAGCACCGTGCTGATGAATGCCGTGCCGGCCAAGGTGGCCGGGGTCGGGCGGCTGGTGATGGTCACCCCGCCGGGGCCCACGGGCCAGCCCAATCCCACGGTGCTGGCGGCGGCCCACCTCGCCGGCATCGAGGAGATCTACCGGGTCGGCGGAGCCCAGGCGATCGGGGCCCTCGCCTACGGCACGGCCTCGATTCCCCGGGTGGATGTGATCACCGGTCCGGGCAACCTCTACGTGACCCTGGCCAAGAAGGCGGTCTACGGCCAGGTCGCCATCGACTCGCTCGCCGGACCGAGCGAGGTGCTGGTGATCGCCGACCACACCGCCCGGCCCGAGCAGGTCGCCGCCGATCTGCTGGCCCAGGCGGAGCACGATCCCCTGGCCGCCGCCATCCTGCTCACCACCAGTGAGGCGTTGGCCCGCAGCGTGCCGGCCGCCATCGAAGCCCAGCTGAGCGGCCATCCCCGCGCCGCCATCACCCGGGCCGCCCTCGAGAACTGGGGGCTGATCGTGGTCTGCGAGGACCTCGACCAGGCGGCCGCCCTCAGCGACTGTTTCGCACCCGAGCACCTCGAACTGCTGGTGGAGGAACCCGAGGCTCTGGCCGAACGCATCCAGCACGCCGGCGCGATCTTCCTCGGCCCCTACACGCCGGAGGCGGTGGGCGACTACCTGGCCGGCCCGAACCACACCCTGCCCACCTCCGGCACGGCACGGTTCGCCGGCGCCCTGAGCGTGGAGACGTTCCTGCGCCACACCTCCCTGATCCGCTTCAACCGCCAGGCCCTCCACGCCACGGCCGAGGCGGTGGTGGCCCTGGCCGAGAGCGAGGGGCTGCACAGCCACGCCGAATCGGTGCGGCAGCGGCTGGACTGAGGCCTCAGCGCTTCTCCAGATCCCGCACCCGGGGCTGATCCCCCGCGATCTCCCCCACCAGCACCTGGTCGGTGATCCCCACGAACAGACCGTTCTCGAGCACACCGGGCAGGTTGTTGATCTCCTGTTCCAGGCCGGCTGGATCGGTGATCCCGCCGGCAAAGCGCACGTCGAGCACCAGGTTGCCCTGGTCGGTCACCACCGGGCCTGCCTTGCGGACGGCCATCCGCAGCTGGGCCTCGCCCCCGAGGGCCTGCAGCTCAGCCTGCACCTGACGCCAGGCCCCCGGGAGCACCTCAACCGGCAGCAGAAAGCCCAGGTTCAGGGTGTCGACCAGCTTGGTGGCATCCACCACCACCACGAAGCGCTCCGCCCGGCGCGCCACCAGCTTTTCCTGCACATGGCAGGCGCCACCGCCCTTGATCAGCTGGAACGCAGGATCCACCTCATCCGCACCGTCAATGGCGAGGTCGATGCGCTCGATCGCATTGAGGCTCTTGAGCGGAATCCCCAGCTCCGCGGCCAGCACCTCCCCCTGGAAGGAGGTGGTGACG
Source organism: Aphanothece microscopica RSMan92 (assembly GCF_046613545.2). Taxonomy (NCBI): domain Bacteria; kingdom Bacillati; phylum Cyanobacteriota; class Cyanophyceae; order Chroococcales; family Aphanothecaceae; genus Aphanothece; species Aphanothece microscopica. The sequence continues at coordinate 15,626 of NZ_JBKKKY020000034.1, forward strand.
CCGGTGATGTCGGTGAGTTCGCCGCGCTTCAGCTTGGCGCCCAGGGCCTGGATCATCAGCGCGGCCGTGGAGCCGGAGCCCAGGCCGACCACCATGCCGCTCCGGATCTGCTCGGTGGCCGCCTCGGCCACCGCCTGCTTCATGCGGTCCTGCAGATCCGACATCTCACGCCAGCGCTCGGGGCCGCGACCGTAGCAGTGGCCCGGCTGGGAGCAGTGGCCTGGCTGGGTTCCCGGCTGGCCCGATGGGCTCAGCCCGCCCGAGGGAGAGCGGCGGGACGGATCGAGAGGCTGAGCTCCCGGCGTCCCCGCACGACGGTGAGGGGCAGGGGCTCACCCACCGACGCCAGCTCCACCTGCTTCAGCAGGGCGGACGGGTCGCGAACAGGGAGCTCCGCCACCGCGACCACCAGGTCCCCCCGCTTCAGGCCGGCGGTCTCGGCCGGGCTGTCCGGGAGCACCCGCTGCACCAGGGCGCCATCGCGCTCGGGCAGCTGCAGCAGGGCATCGGGATCGCGGTTGTTGTCGCGGGCCCGGCGGGCGGTGAGGGGCACGAGCTGCAGGCCCAGGTAGGGGTGGACCACCTGGCCGCCATCGGCCAGCTGCTCGGCCACCCGCCGGGCGAGGTTGATCGGGATGGCGAAGCCCAGGCCCGCCCCGGGGCCGGAGCGCACCAGGGTGTTGATGCCGATCACCTGGCCGGCGGCATCGATCAGGGGGCCGCCGGAATTGCCGGGATTGATGGCGGCGTCGGTCTGGATCAGATCCAGGCGCTTGTCGGCGAAGCCGAGGCTGTTGATGTCGCGGTGCAGGCTGCTGACGATGCCGAGGGTGACGGTGCGCTGCAGGCCGTAGGGGCTGCCGAGGGCGATCGCCCAGTCCCCCACCTCGAGGGCCTCGGAATCCCCCAGCGGGGCGGCCTTGAGCTCGCTGGCACCGCGGATCCGCACCAGGGCCAGATCGGTGACGGGATCACTGCCCACCACGGTGCCGTCGAGCTGGCGGCCGTCCGCCAGGGTCACCTCGACGCGATCCACCTGGTCGACCACGTGGGCATTGGTGAGCACCAGGGCCTTGGCGGCATCGATCACCACCCCCGACCCCTGGCCCCGCTCACGCATGCTCCCGGAGGGATCGCCGAACAGATCCCGCAGCAGCGGATCCAGCAGGGCCGGGTCGAAGGGCTGCCGGGCCACATCCCGCTCGATGTCGATCCGCACCACGGCGGGGGCCACGGCCCGGGCCGCCTCCGCCACGAAGCTGTGGGGCACCGGGAGGGACGCCGCCAGGGCCGGAGCCAGGCCTGTGGCCAGCACCAGCACCAGCACGGCCAGGCGGACTCCCAGCCAGGCCAGGGGCCGGCGGAGTCGGCCCCGTAGGGATGGCGGGGTCATGCGCTCAGCGGGGTGGCCATGGGCCCACGACGGATGGGTCCCCGAGGCTAAGGAGCCGACCAGCGCAGCAGGGAGTGGCGCAAACCGCCCGATGGGCTGATGGCGACCCAGCGGCCGCCGGGATCATCGGGCCGCCCCAGGGGACAGGGCTGCACCGGCGTGAAGCCGCAGAGGGTGGAGGGGCAGCCCAGCAGGGGCACAGCCTCCCGACCCGGCAGGGCTCCCTGCCAGTGCTGGTGGACGTGGCCGAACAGCACCGCCTCGAGCCCCGGGGCGTCCTGCAACAGCGCCATCAGCTGCTCTCCGTCCATCAGCCGGATGGGGTCCATCACCGGATCGCCGATCGCAACGGGCGGGTGATGGACCGCCACCACCAGCGGCAGACGGTCGGCCCGGCGGCGCAGCTCCTGGAGGCGCTCGGCAAGCCAGGCCAGCTGACGTCGGCCCAGCCAACCCTCCGTCGCTCCGGGCCGGTGGCTGTCGAGCAGCAGCAGCCAGCCGTCCCCCACCCTCAGCAGGGCCGGCGCGATCCGCGTGCAACGGCCCAGCGCCGCCCGCAGCAGCAGGGGGTGGTCGTGGTTGCCGGGCAGGAGGGCCACCGGCACGCCGAGGGGCTGCAGCAGCTCCCTCAGCACGCCGTAACCGCCTAGGCTCTCGTCCTGGCAGAGGTCACCGCTGATCAGCAGCAGGTCGGGGGCTTCGGGTACGCCGGCCAGCGCCTGGCGCAGGGCGTGGGCCAGCCACTGCCGCGGCTGGCGGGCCCGGTAGGTCCCGGTCGGATCCGCCAGGAGATGGGGATCGCTGAGCTGGAGCAGGCGCATCCGCCTAAGTTGCCCTCTGATCACCGAGGCCGCCATGGCAGCAATCCCCCCCGGCACCCGGCAGCGCTGCAGCCTCTGCCAGGTGGAGATCCAGGGCATGGTCGGCGGCGCCGACCTGGTCCACTTCAGCCAGGGGGCGCCGGGGACCCGCGCCAAGCTCTGGGCCAGGGTCTGCCAGTACCTCCGCAGCGACGGTCAGAAGGCCCAGTGCCTCAACCAGGACCCGAGCCAGCGCGGCACCGTGCAGAGCAGTGACTACTACGCCGAGGCTCCGATGATCGATGTCGGCGCGATGATGGGCAACCAGGGCTCCAGTGGCGATCCCGTAGGTTGATCCGCTGATCCGGCGGCGGGTCGATACCGCCGACCCTTCGCCTTGCCGCACCCCCTGATCCCCGAGCTGGAATCCCTGGCCAGGACCATCCTGGCCGGTCTCGGTTTCGAGCTGCGGGGCGTCAACCTGCAGACCCATCGCATCCCGATGACCCTGCAGGTGTTGGCGCAGCGGGGCGATGGCGTGGACATCAGCCTCGATGAGTGCGCCAGCATCAGCGCTCCGCTGGATGAGGCCATCGAGCAGGCGGGACTGCTGGCGGAGGAGCCCTATGTTCTGGAGGTCAGCAGTCCGGGTGTCAGCGACAGGCTGCACGACGACCGCGATTTCCGCAGCTTTCGCGGATTCCCGGTCGGCGTGAGCTTCCTCGATGCCAAGGGTCAGGAGACCCGCTGCCAGGGGCTGCTGCTGGAACGCACCGATACGGAGCTCCTGATCAACCTGCGCGGCCGCACCAAACGGATCCCCCGCGACGCCGTGCTCGAGGTTCTGCTGGTCACCCCCAGCGACGACAACTGAATCACCCAAAACCGAATCACCCACAACCGAAAATCCCATGGCCCTGGTCCTGCTTCCCGGTCTCAACAACCTGATCGAGGACATCAGCGAAGAGAAGAAACTGCCTCCCTCGGTCGTCGAGGCGGCCCTGCGGGAGGCCCTGCTCAAGGGCTATGAGCGCTACCGGCGCACGCTGTATCTGGGCATCAGCGAGGATCCGTTCGAGGAGGACTACTTCTCCAACTTCGACGTGCAGCTGGACCTCGATGACGAGGGCTATCGGGTGCTGGCCTCGAAGATCATCGTGGAGGAGGTCGAGAGCGAAGACCACCAGATCGCCCTGGACGAGGTGCAGCAGGTGGCGGATGACGCCCAGATCGGCGACACCGTGGTCCTGGACGTGACGCCTGAGAAGGACGACTTCGGGCGGATGGCCGCCGCGACGACCAAGCAGGTGCTCGCCCAGAAGCTGCGCGACCAGCAGCGCCGCATGATCCAGGAGGAATTCGCGGACCTGGAGGATCCCGTGCTGACCGCCCGGGTGATCCGTTTCGAACGCCAGAGCGTGATCATGGCGGTGAGCAGCGGCCTGGGCCGCCCGGAGGTGGAGGCCGAGCTGCCGCGCCGCGACCAGCTGCCCAACGACAACTACCGCGCCAACGCCACCTTCAAGGTGTTCCTGAAGGAGGTGAGTGAGGTCTCCCGGCGGGGTCCGCAGCTGTTCGTGAGCCGGGCCAATGCGGGGTTGGTGGTGTATCTCTTCGAGAACGAAGTCCCGGAAATCCAGGAGGGCTCCGTGCGGATCGTGGCGGTGGCCCGCGAAGCCAATCCCCCCAGCCGGTCGGTCGGTCCACGCACCAAGGTGGCGGTCGATTCGGTGGAACGGGAAGTGGATCCGGTGGGAGCCTGCATCGGCGCCCGCGGCTCCCGCATCCAGCAGGTGGTCAACGAGCTGCGCGGCGAGAAGATCGACGTGATCCGCTGGTCCCACGACCCCGGCCAGTACATCGCCAATTCGCTCAGTCCGGCGCGGGTGGAAGCGGTGCGTCTGGTGGACCCGGAAGGGCAGCACGCCCACGTGCTGGTCCCCCCTGATCAGCTCAGCCTGGCCATTGGCCGGGAGGGGCAGAACGTGCGGCTGGCCGCCCGGCTGACCGGCTGGAAGATCGACATCAAGAACGCCACCGAGTACGACCAGGCTTCCGAGGACGCCGTGGTGGCCGAGCTGATCGCCATGCGCGAGGAGGAGGAAGCCCTTCAGGCGGAGGCCGAGGCCCGGCTCGCCGCCGAACAGGCCGCCCGCGCCGAGGAAGACGCCCGCCTGCGGGAGCTCTATCCCCTCCCCGAGGACGAGGAGGGCTATGGGGAGGAAGCCCCTGAACAGGAGTTCGAAACCCAGCTGGAAGCCGAGCCCGAGCCGCTGGTGGCCCAGGCAGGCGAGGGCGAGGACGAGGGCGAGGCCCGGTGAACGCCAGACCCGTGCTGAGACGGTGTGTCGCCTGTCGCACCCTGTGTGACCGCACCCTGCTCTGGCGGGTCATCCGCCTCGCCGAGGGAGGCATCGCGCTGGATCAGGGCATGGGCCGCTCGGCCTACCTCTGCCCCAGCCACGACTGTCTCGGCGAGGCCCGACGGCGCAAGCGTCTGCAGCGGGCCCTGCGCTGCCAGGTTGCAGACTCAGTCCTTGAAGCGCTGGAACAGCGACTGCTCACCAGCGCCGACCCCGCCTCCGAGCCAACCCCCCAGGCGACCTCTGAGGCAAGATGACCTTTGGCCGCAGCGCGCGTGCGGCCTGGTGCCCTAGGACCCCCATGGAGGTCCTGGGCCCCGACCACTGGAGACCTGAATGACCAGCAGCGGCAAAGTCAGAATTTATGAGCTGTCCAGGGACCTTGGCCTGGACAACAAGGACGTGCTCGATGCCGCCGAGAAGCTGGGCGTGGCTGCCAAGAGCCACAGCAGCTCGATCAGTGATGACGAGGCCTCTCGCATCCGCCAGCTGATCGAGAAGGGCGGCAACGGTGCCGCGGAGCCATCAGCTGCTGCCCCCACTGCCCCCACCAAGTCCATCCTGTCGGTGAAGAAAGCCGCTCCCCCCACAGCGCCGTCCGCCCCCAAGCCCGCCGCCCCCGCTCGCCCGGCCGTGACGGCACCGGTCAACCAGCCCAGCCGCCCGGCCACACCCACCCGGCCGATCGCGGCGAGTGCGCCCAGCCGACCGGTCCCCCCGGCGACCAAACCCGCTACCCCGGCAGCCAAGCCCGTCGCCAAACCGGCCGCCCCGGCGCCCCAGGCCCAGATCTCCAGGCCGGCACCCCTGCCCAGCCGTCCCCCCGCCCCGGCCAAGCCCGCGGCAGCTCCTGAGGTGAGGCCAGGCGCCGCACCGGTGCGTCCACCGGCACCGGCCAGCCGGCAGCAGGTGCCCCCATCCAAACCCGCGCCGCCGGCCCGGCCTCCGGTGGTGATCGCCGCGAAGCCGGCCCGACCGGCCACGCCCGCCCCCAGCCGCAAGCCCGAGCTGCCCTCCAGGCCTGGAGCTGGCAAACCCCAGCTGGTCGGCCGACCGATCAGCGCTCAGGCCAGCAGCAGCCGTCCCGCGCCCCCGGCCGGCCGGCCGCCGCTGAGCCAGCGGCCGAAGGGTCCCCAGCGCCCTGGGGCGCCGGCCCCGACCCGACCCGGGCAGGGTGCAGGGGGCGGGCGTCCCGCCCCGACCCCGCTCGAGCTGGTGGGCAAGCCGATCCGCCGCGACAGCAGCGGCGCCGGCGGTACCAGGCCGCCGGCGCCCGGTCGCCCCGGCATGCCCCCCGGCATGCGCAAGCCGATGGCCCCGGGCGAGCTGATGCAGCTCCAGAAACCCTCCGGTCGCACTCCCGCCCCGCCACCGCGGCGCCCGGGCGAGCGCAGCGAAGCCGGCGGCACCGGCACCACCACGCCCGATCTGGTGCGGCCGACCGCCACACCACCGGCCGCGCCCCGGCGTCCGGGCTTCCGGGCGCCCGTCGCCGCCGGAGCCGCCGGCCGTCCCCGCCGGCCGGACTGGGATGACAGCGCCAAGCTCGAGGCCCTGCGCAGCCGCACGCCGCAGCGCCAGCGCCCCAAGGTCCACATCATCGGCGAGAACGACGACGCCCTGACCGCGGAGACCGGTGGGTACGCCGGTGAACTGGAGGCCGTGGTGCTGCAGGCCAGCCTGGCCAGGCCCACCAAGCCCAGGAGCCGCACCACCCCCGCGCCCAAGCCGACGGTGGCGGTGCGCAAGCGCAAGAAGGAGACCACCCGTCAGCGGCAGCGCCGCCGCGCCATGGAGCTGCGGGCGTCCCGCGAGGCCAAGCAGCAACGGCCCGAAATGCTGATCGTGCCGGAGGGGAACCTCACGGTGCAGGAGCTGGCCGAGAAGCTCGGCGTGGAGAGCTCCGAGATCATCAAGAGCCTGTTCTTCAAGGGCATCATCGCCACCGTCACCCAGAGCCTCGATCTCTCCACGATCGAGACGGTGTCCGACGAGTTCGGGGTGCCCGTGCTGGAGGACGACGTCGAGGAAGCCGCCGCCAAGACGGTCGAGATGATCGAGGCCAGCGACCTCGAGCACCTGATCCGCAGGCCCCCCGTCGTCACCGTGATGGGCCACGTGGACCACGGCAAGACGAGCCTGCTCGATGCGATCCGCAAGACCCGCGTGGCGGCCGGGGAAGCGGGCGGCATCACCCAGCACATCGGTGCCTACCAGGTGGAGATCGAGCACGCCGGGGACCCCCGCAGGCTCACCTTCCTCGACACCCCTGGCCACGAGGCCTTCACCGCGATGAGGGCGCGTGGCACCAAGGTCACCGATGTGGCCGTGCTCGTCGTGGCCGCCGATGACGGTGTGCGCCCCCAGACCCTGGAGGCGATCAGCCACGCCCGCGCCGCCAAGGTGCCGATTGTGGTGGCGATCAACAAGATCGACAAGGAGGGCGCCTCGCCCGACCGGGTGAAGCAGGAGCTCTCGGCCCTCGAACTGGTGGCGGAGGACTGGGGCGGCAGCACCGTGATGGTTCCCGTCAGCGCCATCAAGGGCGAGAACGTCGACAAGCTGCTGGAGATGATCCTGCTGGTCTCCGAAGTGGAGGACCTGCAGGCCAACCCCGATCGGCTGGCGAAGGGCACCGTGATCGAGGCGCACCTCGACAAGGCCAAGGGCCCGGTGGCCACGCTGCTGGTGCAGAACGGAACCCTGCGGCCCGGCGACGTGCTGGCAGCCGGTCCGGTGCTCGGCAAGGTCCGGGCGATGGTCGACGACACCGGCAAGCGGGTGAAGGCGGCAGGTCCCTCCTTCGCGGTGGAGGCCCTGGGCTTCAGCGAGGTGCCGACGGCAGGCGACGAGTTCGAGGTCTACCCCGACGAGAAGGCCGCCCGGGCTGTGGTGGGCGACCGCGCCAGCGAGGCCCGGGCCACGCGCCTGGCCCAGCAGATGGCGTCCCGGCGCGTCTCGCTGGCGTCGATGTCCGGCCAGGCCAGTGAAGGGGAGCTCAAGGAACTCAACCTCATCCTCAAGGCCGATGTGCAGGGTTCCGTGGAGGCGATCCTCGGCGCTCTGGAGCAGCTGCCCCAGGGCGAGGTGCAGGTGCGGGTGCTGCTGTCGGCACCGGGTGAGATCACCGAAACGGATGTGGACCTGGCTGCCGCCTCCGGCGCCGTGATCGTGGGTTTCAACACCTCGATGGCGCCTGGTGCCAAGCGGGCCTCCGATGCGACCGGGGTCGACGTGCGCGACTACGACGTGATCTACAAGCTGCTGGAGGACATCCAGCTGGCGATGGAGGGCCTGCTGGAGCCGGAGCTCGTGGAGGAGGCCCTGGGCGAAGCCGAGGTGCGGGCCGTGTTCACCATCGGCAAGAGCGCCGTGGCCGGCTGCTACGTCACCACGGGCAAACTGCAGCGGAACTGCAAGATCCGCGTCCGCCGGGGCAAGGAGGTGGTCTACGAGGGCGACCTCGATTCCCTCCGCCGCAACAAGGACGACGTCAAGGAGGTGGCCACCGGCTTCGAGTGCGGCATCGGCTGTGATCGCTTCACCGGCTGGCAGGACGGTGATCGGGTCGAGGCCTACAAGCTGGTCACCCAGCGCCGCACCCTGAGCACCTGAGCGCCGTGTCCCGATTCCCGATGCCGTGACGCCCCGCAGCGAGCCCCTGCTCTGGCTTCAGCTCATCGCTCTGGGGGCGATTCCCCTGGAGCTGCTGCTGCTGCTGCTGGTGCTGGCGGGGGCGGATCCGGGGCCCCTTCCGGCCCTGGAACGCCTGCTCGCCTTGGGGCTGGGAAGCCTGGCCCCAAGCCTGCTGCTGTGGCGGCAGCCCCCCGACTGCTGTTCGCTGCTGCTCGCCCAGGTGCCGCTGCGGGGCCGCACGCCCGCACAGCTGAAGCTCTCGGCACTGCAGGATGCCCTGGGGCCCAGGCTGCTGGGCTTACTGGGGCCCGTGGCCCTGCTGCCCCTGTTCTGGAGTCTGGACAGTCACGCCGCTCTTGCCACCGCACTGTCGCCCCTGGCCCAGAGCAACCGCCTGGTCGTGCTGATCCTGGCGATTCCCCTGCTGGCCCTGCTGGTCTGGCAATGGCAGCAACTGGTGCAGTCCCTGTGGCTGCTCAGCCGCAGCGAGGCTGATCTGGACGCCGCCACCGCCCTCCGGGCCGAGGATCTGAGCCAGCGAAGGATCTGTCTGGGACTCCCCCTGCTGCTGCTCGAGCCGCTTCCACAGCTTCCACAGCCCCGGGGCCGGCCTGTCCCCCCGGCAGCTCCAGCGAGCACAGGCGGCGCAGAGCCCCCGGCAGGAGCGACCATCCGAGAACCTTCAGCGCCCGCGACTGCCTCACCAGCGCCGGAGGCTGAGGCCGGCCAGATAGACGCCACTGAGGCTGGCTCCCAGGCAGCCGGTGAAACCGAGGATCCCTCAATCGGTGCCGTCGGCGGGGGCACGGTTGCGATCGAACCAGAGCAATCCACCGAAGAGCACGACGGCAGCCAGCTGGATGAGCAGATCACCTGAAGGCACCTCTGAGCCCGCGGCGCCGCGCATGGCCATCACGGCCAGCCCAAGCCCGCCGGAAGCGGCCAGAGCCAGCCACAGGGCGCGCCGCAGGCCGCGCCAAGGGGTGCGTGATTCCTGCAGCAGGCGGGCACGCAGCCTGGGATCGATGGCATCGGGCTTGATCCCCATGGGGCACCTGGGCAGGTCCGTCGCCTGAATGCTAGTTTCACTGGGTTGCCGGTGTAGCTCAGCGGTAGAGCAACTGATTCGTAATCAGTAGGTCATCGGTTCAAATCCGATCATCGGCTTCAGACAAAGGCAGCGATCTGAGCTCTTCAGCAGTCAGTCGATCAGCCAGTCCGCCAGCGATTTGCACAGGCATTGCAAAGCTGAGAGCTCAGCCTTGAGCAATCCGTTAAGGCCGTCCTGGATGCGGGACTACGTGGCACAGTTTTGAACCATCTCTTCCACAGATCGATGGATCCACAGACCCCGCCCGGGTTCCTCCTCGCCTAGCCAGTTATGTCAGGTCAGTGAGGTAAATCTGGGGCCGGCAGCAGCAGCGGAGCGTGCAGGTACTTTTCAAGGTCGCCATCCAACTGAAGTGCGACCCCACACGCTCAGCGGCGCCGTGCTGTACGCCTTCCTGTGGCGGAGCAAGGCACACTAGGGGAATGACAGCTACCGGCGGGCCTGATTGCGGGTACCCACTTCTCCAGCAGCGACAATCTTAAGGTCCCGGAGGAGAAAGGCCTGGAGGCCTACATCTCCCTGAGCTACTGGAAGCCATTTGCTCATAAGGCGCCCTGCGTAGCCAGCCCAGCACAGAAAAGCCCCACCTTGCGGCAGGGCTGCAGGACGGCAGCATCGAGTGATGCAGACAGTCAGACGAGTGAGGTTGCAACGCCTCCAGTGATGGTCAGTAGTCCATCAGCGAAGTTGAAGAGGCCACCATTGACGCCACCGATCTTCTCGAAGCTGTTGGTCTTCATGAAGCGGCCTCCCGACGCAAGCGCGATTAGTCCACCTTCGATTCGATAAAGGCCATCAGGCAACAGGATCTTGTCCTTGCCGGTGCCGCCAATGAACTTGCCTCCCGCTCCGCCGGATATAGAAGCAGTGTCAGCCCCAACAAAGCCGATCAACGCGTCAGCACCAGGTCCAAGATCTGTCGTGCCACTCCCCCTGAAGCCTCCAGCTATCGCGTTGACCTTGTCGTCGCCGCCCCCAGTGCTGATATTCCCATCATTGAAGATGCCAAAACAGCCCTTTCCTCCAGCTCCTGTGATGATGTCATTGCCCGGTCCAGTTTTAATTGTGCAATTAGGATTATTATATACGCCCCAGCTAAAGCCGTACGAGCCGTAGCTTTCTCTATTACTACCCCCAGTTCCCTTGATAGAATCATTGCCGTAGCCCGTTTCGATTGCGCCACTATTGACGAGACCAGTCCCTATTGAGCTACCGACGATGCGGTCATTGCCATCCCCTGTATTGATTTGACTTTCATTCCAAAAGCCATTTTCGCCGTTCCAGCAGCCATCGATTAAGATGCCGTATGTCGAGCGACCTATGATGCTATCGCTGCCTTCGCCCGTAGAGATTAGCTTTGTATTGTAAATCCCAAAACGGCCTTCCGATAGGCCGCTGATACGGTCGCTGCCATCCCCGGCCAAGAGATAGCCGCTATTTTTCAAGCCTTCACTCGTGGCGCTGCTGCCAGAGATGACGTCGTTGCCATTTCCGGCCATGAGTTTGGCTCCGGATTTGACCACAAGCCCCCTAATGAGTTCGAGTTTAGTGCTGCCCTGGATAATGTCATCCCCAGCCAGTGCATTAACGACTACCTTTCGCGCTAGCTGCCAGCCGCTAAATAGCGATTTGGCAAGGTCATTCTTGCTGGTAAACCTGAACAGTGCAAGGTCCGCCATGGCGAGACCCTCCTCTACTCACCTTTCAGCCTAGGTGTGGTTTGCCACCAGGTTGTTCATGCCTGCAGCTGAGCCAGCCGCTGCCGGGGGGTGAGGCCACCCAGGGCCATGTGGCACCTGCGCCCGTTATAGATCCGCAGGTAGGCCTGTAGCAGGTCGTTCCTGGCCGCCGAGGTGCCGTAAGGCATCACGTAGGCCCACTCCTCCAGCAGGGTCTTGATGAACCGCTCGGCCTTGCCGTTGGTCCTCGGGGTGTAGGGCCTGGTCTTCTTCGGCTTCAACCCCATGGCGTAGCAGGCTTTTCGCCAGCCATGGGACTTGTAAGCCGAGCCGTTGTCACTGAGCACCCGTTGGCACTCGATCCCCTGGCCGTTGAACCAGGCCACCGCCCGGCTGAGGAACCCCACCGTGGTCGGGCCCTTCTCGTCGGGCAAGACCTCGACGTACGACAGGCGGGTGGCGTCATCCACCGCCACGTGGACCTTCTCGTAGCCCGCGCCCGGGGAGCTTCCCTTCCGTGGGTCGCCGGTGATCCGGTGGCCGACCCGCTCGAACCGGGCGAGCTGCTTGATGTCGACATGGATCATCTCCCCCGGTTGCTCCCACTGGTACCGCTGCACGGGGGGTTTGGGGTCGAGGTTCCCCAGCCGGTTCAGCCCCAGGCGCCGCATCGCCCGGGCCAGGGTGGTGATCGGCACCAGCAGCAGCCGGGCGATCCTCCGGAGGGTGCAGCGCTGCTGCCTGAGCTCCACGGCCTGCTGCAGTTGCTGCGGATCGATCGTCCGCCGCTGGCTGCGGCGAACACTCCGTCGATCCGCCAGTGCCGCTGGCCCGCCTGAACGAAAGCGCGCCAGCCACTTGCGGGCGGTGCGTTCACTGATCCCGTGGTCTGTGGCCAGCTGAGCAAGGCTCCTGCCCTCCTCGAGATGCTGCCGGATCAGGCGTTCGCGACCGATCGGTGTCAGGCGGGCGTTCGGGTGTGTATGCATGGGGGGTGAGGTCTGGGGCTGTTGGGTCGCACCACAACCCTGTCGGCCTCACACCCGCTTGTCAGCCGGAACAACCTGGTGGCACTACACACCTAGGTCTACACTATTGCACTATTTCAGTGCTTCATGAATGCACACCGAAAGGTATGGGTCGCAATGTCTCGACCTTCGGTGCCGGGCAGTGCAACTCCAGCCCTGCCGCTTTCGCTTTGGGTAGTGCCTTGAACGCGGATCGCTGATTCGTTTGACCACCAGCTCCATCAGCACTCCACTCGGCTCTCAAATGACCCCATAGGCTGACGTGGCATCCAGTACGGCCAGCAACTGGTTCACCGTCTGCCGCACTGCCGGGCCTTGGTCGGATCCATGACAGCCGCGAAGGCCCGGGCATGGATGCGGGCCTGGATCTCCTCCAGCGCCATGCTGATGTCGATCAGCAGAGAGATGGTGATGTCGGAGGTGGTTAGAGGCGCCGGGTCGGGGTGACTGCCTGCAGTGTTCCCACAGTGGCTCAGGGCGAGATCAGTGCGCATGACAGGTTCCCTGCCTGTCTGAGATGGACCTTGGTTTCATGCCGCCTGGGTGGACCCCAGGGGTGTACGGGGGCCGCGGAAGGGGCCGCGGCGGCCGGTCCAACAAGAACCCTCCACGCGATACTTCTGCCCTCTATGCCACCAGCGGCCCGTGCCCACGGCCGAGCAGGGCAGCGCCGCATTTCACGAAGGTCAAGCAAGCTCAAGGAGTGCAGCGAGCTGCCGAACTCCTTGGGCAGTGCAGCCTGTCCAACTTCCAGACAACACTGCACCAGCTCCAGCCCCTCCAGGACAGTGGCCCATCGACATCTCCAGGTCCGTACCCTCCCGCTCATCTGCCGCCACTTCACCAGCCTCCAGATCACCCCGAGAGGTTCTGCCCTCCACTGCATCCCTTCCGACTGGCCTATTAACTTAAAAGCAACTACACTTCTACTCCAACTTTTCTCGACGATGCCAAAGATACACTCAACTCTACGCCTCTGGCCCAGCATGAGCATCAGAGGTTCTCGGAATGCAATTGTCTTTTTCATTGGCTCATGCGAATCTTACTGGCAATTGGGGGTTATTTAGTTTATCGAGATATTCAATTTCTAAGTGGAGAAAAGCGTGCGGCTTGACCCGGCTTGGGGGCGTCCCGCCAAGTGGTGTAAATCCCGAGGAGCAGCACCGGCGTAGCCGGTGCTGGCGGTCTTCTCCTCAAACTCCCTGCGGGGCAATGGGTGGGCCGGTCTGTGAC